>JBMYJV010000042.1:0-8851 GCA_049594755.1 Candidatus Poseidoniaceae archaeon | reverse complement strand
TGTTTTGTTCACAGCGATCCTACATGTGTCCTTGCTGGCGGTCGAGTCGAAGATGGTAGTTTCGATCCCGATGATGGCCACCAACACGGTACAGCATGCATGGGTATGGCTGCTGCCACTGGACTCGATGCCAACGGTGAGCAAACCGATTTCTACGGTGCAGCGCCTGACGCAGCACTTGTTGACGTTCGAATCGGAACCGATGCTGGAGCAGGTCCGTTTGAGAATTATTTGCTATCACAGGAATTCTACGAATCTTGCAATGGATCATTGACCACAAGGACGATGCCTGGGCGGGTGCCGATGAAAGCGAGTATGGCATCGACATCATCTCACTTTCATGGGGAATCACATCCCACGAAGGAGGCGGCTCAGATGGTTCTGATATGCACAGTCGCATTCTCGATGAAGCCATGATCGCTGGTGTTGTTGTCAGTGTTGCAGCAGGCAACGATGGCCCTGACAACGAAGGGCTCTCTGGAATGGGGTCCTCGGATTTGTCGGTCACAGTCGGTGCTACCGATGATCAAAACACGATTGATCGAGAAGACGACACCATTGCTGGTTATTCTTCACGTGGTCCTCGTCGTGACAACGGCGATGGCAATCCACTCAACGAGTTGAAGCCTGAAGTCACAGCTCCAGGTTCCAACATCATTCAAGCAGAAGGCTGTGTGTCGTCTGGTGGTTGCAACAACTTCATCGGTGGCGATGCAAGTTCGAATGGATACACAGGCCGTGGGTCTGGCACGTCGTACGCTACTCCATCTGTTTCAGGTATCATGGCAATGATGCTCGAAGCCAATCCTGACCTTTCTCCAGCAGAAATCAAGGAGATTCTCAAACTCACCGCTGAGCGACGAGGCGGAGCATCCGCTCCCGACGTCGATCCGTTTTGGAACCGTGATTTTGGCTTCGGAATGGTTGATGCGCATGCGGCTGTGTCTATGTCGTTCGACCTCAAGTACCAAGGTTTGACAGGTGAAGTAGACGTAACGACACAAGTTCACATCATGGACAGCAACACCACGGATGGAATCACTACGTTGACAGGTCTCGCTTGGGGACAGGTCAGCGCCGTTTCTGCGGTTGAATACCGAATTGACGGAGGTGAATGGATGTCTGCAACCTTCGATGAGGATGCTGAGACGCTCGGGCCCTTTGCGCGCTTCAACTGGAGTGTCGCTCTTGACACATCGAAACTCATGGAAGGAAACCGAACCGTTGAGATTCGAGCCGTTAACACTGAAGGTGTCCAATCGTTGATGGTTGCAACAAGTGTTGTGGGAACATGGGACGGGCAAGCAGCCGCAGAGGAGTTTGGTGTTCAGGAATTGGTCATGGCTGGATTGGCCATTGCATTGTTGGTTCTCGCTTTGATTATTCTTCTTGGTGGCGATGGTGACGAGTACGAGAGCAAGAATGCAACGTATGTTCCACCACCGACACCAGAGCAAGACGTCGTCGATGCCATCATTGAGCCAAAAGAAGGTGGTGATGATCGTGGCTGACTTTAGTCAACGCGCCTTAGCCATCCAACCGACTGGCGTGCGAAAAATGTTCGATTTGGCCGGTGATGATGTCATCAGTTTTGGTCTGGGTGAGCCAGATTTCCAACCCCCTCCTATCGCCATCGAGGCCTTCCACCAAGCCATGCTTGATGGTCGAAACAAATACACGACAACAGCAGGACTACCTGCTCTGCGTTCGAAAATTGCAGAATCTTGGCACCATCTTGAGCCGGGGCTTTCGGAAGACAATGTATGCATTACAATGTCAGGTACCAACGCATTGCTCAACTTGTTCCTGACGTTGGTTGACCCTGGCAAGAACGTCCTCCTCCCAGAACCGTACTTCCCTCTCTACGGGCCTGACGTTACACTATGCGGCGGTGAGAGCCGATATTATCCATGTTTGTTCGAAAATGAATTTGTTCCCACAATTACAGATCTTGAATCCATGGTCGACGAAAATACTGTTGCTATTCTCTACAATTTCCCATCGAACCCTACCGGTGGAACGCTGACGATTGAACAAAGAGACGAACTTCTTGCCTTTGCAAAGAAACACAACTTGTGGATTCTCTCCGATGAAGTCTACGACCGGATTGTGTTTGATTCCGAGCACGTATCGTTTGTAGGGACCGATTACGACAAAGTTCTCCTGATCAATTCGTTTTCCAAGACCTTTGCCATGACTGGATGGCGAATTGGGTACATCATGTCAGCGAATCTTGAAGCAATGAAGCAGGTCATTAAGATGCAATATTACATCACAGCCTGTTCAAACGATGCCATGCAGTATGCCGTTTTGGAAGCGATGGAAAAAGCCTCAGATTATCCCGACATTCTCGCCAAGGAATTCCATGCTCGTTGCAACCTCATCGTCGATCGCCTCAATGCAATGCCAGGCGTTGAATGTCATCGACCAAAAGGTTCAATCTACGTGTTCCCGAAAATACAGGTCCCTGGATTAAACAGTCAAGAGTTGGCTATGGAATTGCTCAAGGATGGTGTTCTTTGTTCGCCTGGAACTGCATTTGGCCCATCCGGTGAAGGTCACCTCCGCTTCGCATTCACAATCTCTCAGGAAGATATCTCTCGCGGGATGGACAAGGTCGAAGCAACTCTGAAGCGCCTCAACAACCAGTGATGTGAAATCCATGTTGTCTGCAATTCTGTTTTTGATTGCAGGATTTTTACTGGGTCATCTCATCCCTCGTGTACCTTTCATGGTGCTCTGTCGAACTTCTGGATTCAACAAAGGATTTCCTCCACATCCTGAGCCAATCCCACTCACGCCTCGCCTCACTCAACGTGTTCTCCACATGCGATGGTTCCATCGACTTGGAACGTACACAACATTGCTCCCTCTTCTATTCGGATACCTGAGTATTCTCGGCGGACAATCCACCTTTGGATACGGGCTGTTCCTTGCTGGGGGTTGGACGCTCCTTTCACGTGGACAAGCACTTCTTGGAGGAGCGCCGGTTGCATGCACGCTCGAGATGGCACAACGGCTTCAGATTGTGATGAACATTGCAGATTCGGAAGATGCATGCTGTCCACATCCTCAACCACAGTGGTGGATTGAATCTGTCCGGTGCGGTTCGTGTTCAAAGAAGCTGGAAGACATGATGCGACCCGATCTCGGTCGTCCACGCAAAGATGGATTCTTCCGCGGTTGGCTTCGCTTATGGTTGAGTGAAGGTCGGCCGATGGTCGTTCCTGATGATGGCAAAAATTGACCAAACCTTCCTCAAATGAAGGGGAACCTTTGTCTAACCATTCGAATCCATCCGATGTATGGGGCGGGCCAGTCAACGTGGACCATTGACTGCCCGTATCTGGCTGACCATCGTGGTTTTCTGTCAAATCTTCTTGACGCCCTTGGCTGCGTTTTCCATTACATATCTCCTTCAACTCGATATGACCGGTGAGAACATTACCATCGGTATCCAACGAGAGATGCTCCCTTGGATCATGGCAGCTTCCCTCAGCTACGGTATGTTGGCCCTTTTCCTCGCTCTTGTTATGGGTGGATATCAACCGATTCGAGTTGTGGAACGAGGAGGATGGAAAGCAGCACTTGGTATGTCTCGAGGAGGGCGATCGGCTTCCAGTTTGCGACGGGCACGAGAGAATTTCTCGTCATCCCCGCACGGTTCGTTATCGACGCTTGTCAACCGTCGAATGATGCGTGGACATTCTCTGATTTCAACGCACGGAGGATTGCTGCTCCTCGCAGTTCCGTTTCAGATCCTTCTCGTGACGATTCCGCTCACGTTGGTCATGATGATTCCAGAATCGATTGTCCGACTCAATCGAAGACTTGAGCTTGCGATTCTTCTCTACATCATTGGCTTGCTCATTGCCATGCGATTGTATCCTCGTTTTTGTCGAAAATACATCGGTATTGCAACCTTCACTCGGCGCTGGTTGATTTCAATGACAAAACTCTCATGGCTTGCGCCGGTCCTCGTTTTGTGGCTGATGGGACGATTCGCAAGTTTGGTTGTGCTCGGATGGATGGGTCAAGATACTGAACTTTCCATCACCTTTGAGGCCAACCTCTTCGAGGCCTTCCTTGGAAATGCACTGATTCCAGAGACGAGTTTCCTTGATCTTCTCACTGCACTCGCCGTTATGCCACTTGCAGCATTTACTACGCTTGCAGTGCTGGAAGGGGGTTCTACGAATCCACCAGATTGGATGCGCCAACAGGATGATGTTGTCTCCCGCTTCGATAGCATGGAATCTCCCGATTTTGGATTGCTTGGAAAAGTGACAACAGCAGCTGTTTCAACAACGGCGACACTCGCAGTTGCCGCTGCAGCAGGTGTCGCCTCCAAGGGTCAAGACATCACAACGGGATTGTCTGCGATGGCTGCGGCAACGCCAACCGGAGTGGATGCCCTAGCGAGTACCACTCCCAATCTAACACCTCCTACTTTGCCTTCCTTGGAAAGTGACATTCCAATGGATTTGCCAGAGTTTGACAACAGCCTCCTCGATTTGCAGTCCGATGATGCCCCTCCGTACGACCAACCTACGATTCAGGGCCTCATTTCCGATGAACATCGCAACGAAAATTAGAGAGCAAACAACGGCCATCTTCATATGATGCAAGTTGTTGGGATGGACGTTGATGACAATGCGACGCAGTATTCCAATGCTTTTGATTGCGCTCATGGTGTTTCAGACCGCTTCCTTGCTTGTGCTGGATTCAGCCGAAGCAGCCTCTGGTCGAGGCGGTCCGAACGATGACTTCCGTGTCACGAAAATCACACTTGGAAATGCAACCGATTCGGCGCACATGTGGGTCCAATCCGACCAGTCCGTCGTCGATTACCTCGTCATGGGACAAGAAATCGAGATTACCGTTGAGGTTCAGCGTCTTGGAAATCAATTCACCGGTCGCTCTGCCATGGGCATGATCGAAATTGTTCACCCGATTGGCTACGTTATCGAATCCTACAACTGGACGACGGCTGAACTTATCGGTCAGCAATCGGCCGAGGGTCGCTATGCATGGACGCCAATGATTGCGCATTCAATTCTTAATACGACAACCAACGACTTGAGCGGAGGTCTCATCGTTCGTGCAAGTGTGCTCTACTCAGGAGACGATTTGAACGACAACGACGTTCTCGAACAGGCCGTTCCAG
Organism: Candidatus Poseidoniaceae archaeon; assembly: GCA_049594755.1. Taxonomy (GTDB): domain Archaea; phylum Thermoplasmatota; class Poseidoniia; order Poseidoniales; family Poseidoniaceae; genus MGIIa-L2. Next base: position 3,684 of record JBMYJV010000042.1, on the reverse strand, counting down.
TCGCCATCATGAAGGATAAATTCGATGGTACGCAAGTTTCCAACGAAGAATCCCCCACCTTCATCCCAGCACGCTATCCTGAGACAGGAGGAGATGCTACAGGCATCGGGAGTTGGCGAACCGATACAGGCGGGCCAGAGGGTACAGATCATTGGCGCCACTCCAACCCCGGCGCAGACTACCCATCCGGTGCGCACGACCGTCTTGTTTATGCGTATTATTCCTTGTCTCAACAATGTGGCCCAACTGGGCAACTCGATTCAGGAATGACTCAAGCATGGCAAGATTGGCGATGTAGAAAAACGTTCTTTGCAGGGGAATTCATTTCAACACAATTCTACGCCCAAACATGGGGCTCTCTCGCAGCCGGAGACAACGTAGCCTTCGAGTTGTGGCGAGGTTCTGGAAATTACAACAACAAGATGGAATCGCTGACATGGAACTTCACGAACGGTGCGCCAAGTCCTGCGCCAGGCCAGTGGTCCAATGTTTCATGGGATCCTCAAGTCGACTGGGCTCAGATTCCTGGGTTGTCAAATCCTGACCTTTTCCTCGGTGGAAATTCGTATTCAATTGGTCTGTTGTTCAACTCGGACAACAGTGGTGCTTCTGAAGGAATGCACGTTGATGACTTCATCCAATTCGGTGTCTCAAAGGTTGCAGAGTTCGAACTCGGCATTGATTGCGACAATCCAGAAGCAGGATACTCGTCACCTCCCTCGAACACCGTTTCTCTTCATTGCATGGTGACCAACAATGGGTACTCCAGTGCAACCATCTCCGTCCACTCCAACGTCACCAACCTGACCTGGATGGACCCGGCGTTCCCTTCGATTCGAATTGAAACAACAAACCCGAACGACTTCTTCTCGCCGGTTATCATTCAAGGACTCGCCGCGGGTCAAACGACCGATGTTTACGTCAACATTAGTATTCCAGCAGGTGCAGATGTCCAGCAACAAACATGGCAGGTCTGGTTCACAGATAGTGGTGGCACCAACTCTGGCGAGAAAGGTCGAGTGTCCATGAACCTCGCTGTTTCAGAACAGTTTGGTGTTTCATTGACCTCACAAACTCCGTTACTCGCAGATACGTTGCTTCCGGGCGAATCAGGTCTCATCCCGGTACGCCTTCAGAACGTCGGAAATCGCGACGCATCCTACAACCTTGTCACAACGTTCTCCGATGACGGCTGGAACGCCGTTGTTGAGAACGAAACAGGCGTGCCGGTCCCCAATCCAATTATCCTTGGTAAGGCGGAGATTACCAACTTGATGCTTAATGTAACGGCCAACAACCTTGCAACTCCTGGCGTAGTTTCGTTCAACCTGCGTGCAACATGTCCTTCGTGCGGAACATCTCTGTTCGGAGCTGATATTCTTGGACGAAACATCGAGGTTCCAATTCTGCGCCAAGCAAGCATCTCCGCTGATGAGAACACCTTCCTAAGCGCTGCAGATGGGGTCCCTGAAACGGTTTACATGACACTGCTCAACCTTGGTAACGACGATGAGCAGTATGCGCTCTCACTCGGTGGGCCACATCAGTACCTTCTTGGTGCTGAACTTGCGGGTGAAACAACCGCTATCCTCGATGCGTGGGATGGAGAGACAACGCTCATTCTGACCCTCCCAATGCCGGTGGGATTGCCCCCTGCTCCATACTACGTCGATGTCATCGCAACCAACGTCGATGATACCTCCGTTTCCGTTACGTACAGAATCAATGTCGAGATTCTGGATACTGCGGCTGTTATTGTCATGGATGAATCCTCTGACCAATCGTTCTTGCCTGGTTCAATGGATACAACTGACCGCACGTTCAACATCACCAATTACGGAAACAGCGATGATCGGTTTACCATTACGCTTGATGTCCCAGATGGCATGGTCGCAGAGCTCATCGATCCAGTTCCAATTGGTGATGTTGCGACAACACCAATCATCCCTTCTGGTGAATCTTGGGATGCTCGAGTACGATTCCGGTTCCTTGCTGATGCAGACGGTTCTCGAACACTCGGCTTGACCGCTACTTCCGTCAACGACCCAAGCATTTCTGACACTGGAGAGGCAACGTATCTTGTCGGCCGTCAAGGAACCATTGACTTGACACCACCTGCACCGATTTCCATCGAAGAAGCAGACCTCATTTACGTCATGGACATCGAGGTCAAGAACAAACTCAACCCACTGGTCTACCCTTCGCAAACCATTTCAATGGACAAGGTTGATGGCGATTGGTCAAGTTATCTCAGTGTCCGAATCGACAGCGATGACCGTCAGTTCGCACTTGAGTCAGACATGTCTCGAACAGTCACGGTTGAGGTCCAAGTCAGCGAAGCGACCCTGATCAACCTACCTTCCGATACGCTCACCGTGAACTTCACAATTTATGCTACGTCGTTGACCGTGGCAGACTCCCCGACTGCGAAACTCACCGTTGTCCTGCAAAAGCAGACCTTGAGCGCAGGTGAGGGGGACGGTGCATCCTCCGAAGATGATGGTGAGTTGGTCAAGAACATTGTTCTTTGGTCTGGATTCCTCATTGTTGTAGGCGTCCTTGGATTCATAACATTCAAGATTCTTACCACCATTGAGAAGGAAGACGAACTCGACGATTGGGACGACATGTACCAAGATTCCTTGACAGCAACTTACGGGGCGGTTGCAGCAGCGCCCACCGTTCCGATGGCTGCACCACCAAGTCCTGAACCGGTCGCAGTTCCAGAAGCTGCACCGCCTGCACCTGTTTCTGCAGGTCCTCCTCTCCCACCTGGTGGACTCCCTGATGGTTGGACAATGGAGCAATGGGAGCATTACGGCCAACAATATCTCGACGGACAGTTGTAAACTGCTCAGTCGTAGGGTTCAAGACCCACAGCAACTCGCCCACAACAGAAGGTGAACAACATGTATGGAAACGGACAGGCACCAATCTTCATTCTCAAAGAAGGAACACAACGCACACGAGGCCGTAGCGCACAATCAAACAACATCGCTGCTGCAAAGGCAGTTGCAGACTCCGTTCGCTCTACTCTGGGTCCAAAAGGTATGGACAAGATGCTTGTTGATTCCATGGGCGATGTTGTCATTACGAACGATGGTGCAACCATTCTCAAGGAAATGGACATCGAACATCCAGCAGCCAAGATGATCATCGAAGTTGCCAAAACACAAGAGCAGCACTGCTACGATGGAACAACCTCTGCAGTCGTTCTTTCGGGTGAGCTTCTCAAGCGCTCGGAAGACTTGATTGAACAGAATGTCCATCCTACCGTCATCTGTGAAGGATTCCGTTTGGCTGCTGAAAAGGCCATTTCGTTGCTTGAGAGCCATGGAATTTCGACAGAAGGAAACGACGAGGTTCTCCTTGAAGTTGCAAAAACCTCCCTCACAGGAAAGTCAGCAGGAGCCGTCAAGGCCTTCATGGCTGATATCTGTGTTCGTGCCGTCAATGCTGTTGGCGTCATCGATGAGGGTGAGCGCTTGGTCGATTTGAGCGACATCAAAGTCGAGAAGCGACAAGGCGGCTCCATCAAAGACTCATCCCTTATCGATGGAATTCTCCTTGACAAGGAACGTGTTCATGCGGGTATGCCACGCAGCATCAACGATGCGAAGATTGCGCTCGTGAACTCTGCTGTCGAAGTCAAGAAGACAGAAGTTGACGCAAAGATTCAGATTA
>JBMYJV010000041.1:2068-9133 GCA_049594755.1 Candidatus Poseidoniaceae archaeon | reverse complement strand
AAACGGTTCTCGAGGAGTAACCATAGGATCAGAACACCAGTACACGCACCGATAAGAAACGGAGTGTTCGCTGGAAAGAAAGTCAATATGGCCTCTCCCCGGGGTTGGGCGAATGGAATGCCTGTCTGCATTGATTCATAGAGAAACAATGTGCAGAGAAGCAGTCCTGATACGATCACTAGACCAAGTCTTCGAATTGTTGGAGCATGTATGTTGATACCTGCACCAAGGATCGAGAAGAACACCCATGGAAACAGTGGATATGTTCCAGTTACCAGTAGATGGGACAAGAACTGAATGATGGTTATTGCCTCAATTCTGTCATCCCATGATAGAGAGGAGTCTCCTGGTGAGAATACGGTATTGATGATTCCAATGAGCACGAGGGTTGCTCCGAATGCTATGCTGTTTTGTGCAATACGAATCCATATTGGTGCCAAAAGGTACAGAATAGCAAACAAAGAGAGTACGCCTGGTGTGAATGGATCAAAGAGATGGGATGCAGTGATGTTGACCAAAAACTGTGCTATCATCAGAAAGACGAATCGAATCAATGCTTTTCGTAACGTCCATGTTGATTGAACAGTGACCCAACCTCCAACGGTTACAAACAACGGAGCTGCTAGACCTCCAAGACTTGCAACGATAAGTGCGAGTAAAGAGGTTGTTGACGCATCTGCAGGCGCCCATGTAGCTGCAGCATGCACCATAATCATCAGAAGAATGGCAAGACCTCGAATCTGATCGATGTCTTGCCGACGACTCATTCTTGGTCACCGCTGACTACGAACGTACTCAACTGCATTTCGGAAGATTTGCAATCCTTCACCTTCCCAATCATCATCGAGGTCCATCGATGTATGCTCAGGATGAAGCCACATGCTGTAGAAAGCTTCTGGATGTGGCATTAATCCGAAAACAAGACCCGTGGCGTCGCAAACTCCTGCAATGTTTCTCATGCTTCCGTTCGGACTCATTGGAAACGACAACAATTCGTCTTGAATTCCCTCACCAACCGGGGTTGTTGGGTCAACGTATCGGACCGCCAACAAATGGTTCGACTGTAGATTGTCGAGATCTTGTTCTGTTGGCATAACAAATCGCCCTTCGCCGTGGCGAACTGGGCACTCAATCCTCTGAATTCCTTTTGTCCAAATACACGGACTCTCGGAATCGAATTCCAATGTGACCCATCGATCCTCGTAGCGACCCGTATTGTTGAGAGTGAGGCTCGCTCGCTGTACAAGATCAGGTTCGAGGGATGCATCCCCCGGACCTGGAAGAAGCCCTGTCTTTACGAGAGCTTGGAATCCGTTGCAAATGCCGATAATTGGTTTTCCATCAGTGACGAATTGTTGCAACTGTTCACGTAGTGCGAATCGGAGACGATTTCCGAGAAGGCGTCCGCTTCCAAGGTGATCTCCGAATGAGAAACCACCAGGCACTGCAAGTATGTCGAACTCAGATAGGCTTCTCTCACCATGTACAAGGCGATTTACGTGCAGGCGTTCTGATGAACCACCAACCATCTCGAACACTGCTGCAGTTTCTCGATCGCAATTGATTCCGAAGCCAAACAGAACACAAACTTTGACGTCTTGACTCATTCAATCACCCCCGTCATGTCCAATGCTCCTTTCCAGGATTCAGTCAATTCTTCAACATCGGCTTGAATCAGTGTATCATAACCGTCCTCAATCAACAGCTCTGAGGATGCTGAAACCATCCCGATAAGGTGGAGATTGGCTCCCTCCATCATTTCCACAAAGGCGACTTCATGTTCTGCTTCTACGGATACAACAATTCGGCCGAGAGATTCACTCCATAAGCGGCTGAATGCATCACCAGGTCCAATTCCATCAATGTCAATAAAGGCCCCACATCGACCTCCTATGCACATTTCAGCAAGTGCAATCGCAAGACCGCCTTCACTGCAATCATGAGCAGTGCGGATCAGTCCAGATTGAATGGCTGTGGATAATTTACGATAGACTTCCAATTGGTCTTCTGGGTTTTCGAGTAGAGGAACTTGGCCTCCAATTCCACTCACTTCGCCATTTTCTCGAAGATGGAAGGCTACCTCAGAAGCTCCAAGCTCCTCGTACGTAGTTCCTACAAGATAGATGCGTTCACCATGATGTTTGAAGTTCGATGTTGCTGTTTTTCGAACATCGGGTTGATTTCCAAATAAGGAAAACAACATTGTAGGTGGAATCGAAATCTTGTTTGGCCAAACTCCGTAATCGTTCTTCATTGAATCCTTACCTGAAACACAAGGGAGGCGATACGCACGGCAAACGCGTTCAAGTTCTCGATTCGCTCGAACGAGTTGTGCAAGTTTGAATTTCCCATCTGGAGTTTTCTCTGATTCAATTGGATCTGGCCAGCAGAAATTATCCAATCCTGCCATTTTGTCAACATCAACACCAACGCATACAGCGTTTCGAACGGCTTCATCGATTGATGCTGCGACCATTGCTCCTGCATCAATATCGGAATATCGCGGGGCAATTCCACACGATACGACAAGGCCTTGGGAATCGCCGTGAATTGGAGCAATAAGGCCAGCATCTCCTGGACCGTCTCGCTCAACGCCAACAAATGGTTTCACAACGGTCTGGGCGATAACTTCGTGATCGTATTGCCGAACCCAAGTTTCCTTTGATGCGATGTTTGGTCTCGCAAGCATGTCCAGCAAGAGTTTGTTCTGGTCCAAATCTGTTGGAGCGGAAAACAGTTCGTGTTGTGGGGGAACCCATTCAGACTCGAGTTCGAGTTGGGGAACGCCATCGTGGAGAAACGTGATTGGAAGGTACGCAACCGTTTCATCTCCGTGTTTCACGTGGAAATAACCCGAATCTGTGAATGTAGCAACTTGTGTGGCTTCAACTTCGTGCAGCTTTGCCAGTGCTTCAAATGCGGCTTTGTCTTTGGGAGAAACGGCTACTGTCATTCGCTCTTGTGATTCTGAAACTAGGATTTCCCATGAGGAGAGGCCTTGTTGCTTCAGTGGCACTTTACCGAGATCGATTTCACAGCCATTCGTATATTCTGCCATCTCTCCAATCGATGAAGAGAGGCCCCCCGCCCCATTGTCGGTTGTGCATGTAATGAGGCAAGCATCTCGGGCCTCAAGAAGCATGTCCATCATTTTCTTTTGAGTAATTGGGTCGCCAATTTGTACGGCGCTTGATGGTGACTCATCCGTTAATTCAAGTGATGAAAACGTTGCACCATGGATGCCATCGGAACCAACCCGTCCTCCGACCATGTACACCAAGTCGCCACGGGTTGGATTCTTTTCATGGGATTCACGGCCATCTGCTAATCGGCGTGGCATAAGGCCAACCGTTCCACAGTAGACCAATGGCTTCCCAATGTAGCGCTCATCGAAAACAATTGATCCATTAATCGTGGGGATTCCGGATTCATTACCACCAACACGTACACCAGCATGTACGCCTCGAAGGACACGTGAAGGATGAAAGAGGGTTGAGGGTAACTCGCCGGTCCAGTCCGGTGGACCAAAACAGAAGACGTCTGTGTTTGCAATCGGGCGAGCCCCCAAACCTGTTCCGAGAATGTCACGATTGACGCCAACAATTCCAGTCATAGCACCTCCATATGGGTCGAGTGCCGATGGTGAATTGTGTGTTTCTGCCTTCATGCAGATGGACCAATCGTCGTTCCAAGCAATCACTCCAGAGTTATCATGGAAGACGGAAAGAAGCCAATCAACTTCTTTTGCCATATCGTGTGTTGGCTTCATTATGTGAGTTTTGAACAATGAATCGATGGTTGTGTCTTCATTTGTTTCTGTGTCAACGTGGTGGATTTTGCTTGCAAAAATCTTGTGTTTGCAATGTTCACTCCATGTCTGTGCAAGACATTCCAATTCGACGTCTGTTGGGGCATCGGGTGAGATCCCTGCGTTTGTTCGAGATGTGCGTGTCGCTTCATCACGGTAATGGTCACGTATTGTCTGCATTTCATTCAAGTTCAAGGCAAGCAATCCTTCGTTCGATAAGCGAACAAGTTCTTCATCAGCAACTTCGAGATTGATGATTGCTGGGGCTTGACGTTCAATGCTTGGACGTTCTGGGAAGGTCAAATGCGTTGCTTGATTGGTCTCAAGTTGATCTTTTGTTGTAAGGATTGATTTCTCGATTAACCCGTTGAAAAGAGTGGAAGCAAGCCAGGCATGATCAATTCCATCTGGCAATTCAAGGAAAGCATAAGAGATGTACGTGGATATGGTAGATTCTCCTTCTGGAAAGAGCACTTTGAAACCATCGTTTGCTGCTGCCCCTGGATTGTCAGTGACACCTGGTTTGAATCCAACAGTTACTGTAAGGGATGGAGGTGTTGGAAAGAAGGTTTCATTCTCAAGTAAGGAAGTATTTGTAGCTCCGAATTCAATGATTGGATCTGAAAAAATATCATGGACATGTGGCTCTATTTCTGAAGCAGAATAAGTACTGCGAATGAGATATCCGCGAATGCTGCGAACCTTTCCAACATCGATACCATGGTCGGCAAATAGTTGGCGCTGGACAACATCACCAAGGACATCACGCATACCTTCTGTCTGCAAAGGAGTGACTTCAACTCGGACATCCTGGACTGTCATTGGTTCCGACCCAAACACAGTTCATCGCATACGCTCTTTGAACACTACGGAGGGTTTCATTCGGGTTTCAGCATCGTTTTCAGGAATTGTCCAGTGTAACTTGCATCCACGTCTGCAATTTGCTCAGGCGTGCCTTGAGCAACAATTTGGCCACCACGATCGCCTCCTTCAGGGCCTAAATCGATGACATAATCGCTGCATTTAACGACATCTAGATGGTGTTCGATAACAACAACTGAATGGCCTTTTGAACGAAGTTCAAGCAATACATCAATCAGTAGCTGAACATCACTGAAAGACAGTCCGGTCGTCGGTTCGTCGAGAATGTACACCGTATGTTTGTGAGGTGGCCGGCGCAGTTCGCTCGCAAGTTTGACGCGTTGTGCTTCACCACCTGACAGTGTTGTCGCAGGTTGTCCTAGTCTGATGTAAGAAAGCCCCACAGCATTCAAGGTCTCAAGCGTTCGGTGAATTTTCTTATGATTCTTGAAGAAAACAACAGCTTCTCCTACTGGCATTTGAAGGACATCGTGAATGGTCTTTCCTTTCCAAGTGACTTCCAGACATTCTCTCGTGTAGCGCTTACCGTTACAGATATCACATTCAATCCAAACGTCAGGAAGGAAATTCATCTCGAGTTTGATCGAACCTGCACCTGAGCATGCCTCACAGCGTCCTCCTTTGACGTTGAAACTGAAGGTTCCTGGCGTATAGCCACGTTCTTTGGCAAGGGTTGTGTTTGCAAACAACTTGCGAATTTCATCGAAGACTTTGGTGTATGTTGCTGGATTTGAACGTGGCGTGCGGCCAATCGGAGATTGATCGATAATGATGGCCTTGTCAACATGTTCCAAACCTTCGATGCTGCCATGCTTTCCAGGCAGCTTCTCGGAGTTGTGCAAGTGACGTTGCAACGCTGGCGAAAGAATGCCAGAGATGAGTGAGGATTTTCCTGACCCTGAAACACCTGTAATTGATGTGAAACAACCAATAGGAATCTTGGCATCAATGTTGGAGAGGTTGTTGTGTTGTGCACCTTTGATTTCCAACCACTTCTTTTTCGGAGCGATTCGTTCGGATGGGGGGTCAATGGAACGGCGCCCCGAAAGGTAGGCTCCTGTCACAGATTCTTTGGCTTTCATGACCTTCTTTGGAGGTCCGTTAGCGACGACTATGCCACCCTCAAGACCGGCTCCCGGTCCGAGATCGCAAATCCAGTCCGCTTGTCGTAATGTGTCCTCGTCGTGCTCGACAACGAGGAGTGTGTTTCCAAGATCTGTGAGTTCTCTCAGTGTTTTGAGGAGACGTTCATTGTCGCGTTGATGAAGTCCAATCGAAGGTTCGTCCAGTACATACATGACCCCTGTTAAACGTGATCCAATCTGCGTTGCCAATCGAATTCGTTGGCTTTCGCCGCCAGACAAAGTGTTGGCTTTTCGATCAAGCGTGAGATAGTCGAGGCCAACCGATTCCAAGAACCCCAATCGGTTTTCGATTTCTTTGAGAATCTCATTTCCAATGAACAAAGACCGGTCATCGAGAGCAGTTAGGACATCTGCATACTGTTCTGGAGGTCCATCAGCCTCTGGATGAAGTGCCTTGATGAGTTGATACGCTTCGTGAACGGAACTGCGACTTACTTCAGGAAGTCGAATGCCTCCTACAGTCACGAATCGCGCCGCTGGATTCAGTTTCTCTCCATTGCATGCATGGCAGTCTAAATCCGTCATGCAAGCGATGAGTCTATTTCGAGTGCGGTCAGAGGAGGTTTCAGAATACGTACGTTCAAGTCGTGTAATGATGCCTTCCCAGGGCCTGTTCATTTTGTACACCGACCCATTATCGGATTCGAAATGGAAATGGATAATGGTCGAGCCTGAGCCATGTAGAAGGATGTCTTTCGCATCCTCATCAAGCAATCCGAATGGAACATTGGGAGAGATCCCATAGTGCTCACACACCTGTTGGAGCAGTTTCTTGTACCATCCAGGGGACATAGATTGTCGCCAAGGCAGAACACATCCGTTTGCAACTGTGAGCGTGTCATCGATGATGAGTTCGGGGTTGAATTGCCGTTGAATACCCAGTCCTTGGCAATCAGGGCATGCCCCTAAAGGAGAGTTGAAAGAAAAGACTCGTGGCGAGAGTTCAGGCATGAAGGCGCCGTGCTCTGGACAGGCAAAATCTTCCGACCATGATATGGTCGTATCTACTGGATGTTCAGGTCGGCTCATTCCATCCGATTCTACAACTGCTTTGGGTACACGCAGACTGGTGACTGCAAGTGCTCCTCCTCCGAGACGTAAGGCGTTTTCAACAGCTTCCGTCGTTCGATGGCGACGATCTTTCGAAAGAACGAATCGATCGATTCGTACATCGATATCGTGACGGAAATTTTTGTCCAATGATGGTGGATTTTCGAAGTCTGCATCATG
>JBMYJV010000041.1:0-1968 GCA_049594755.1 Candidatus Poseidoniaceae archaeon | reverse complement strand
TATCGTGACGGAAATTTTTGTCCAATGATGGTGGATTTTCGAAGTCTGCATCATGTCCATTGACTCGTCCATTCATGTAGCCCTGTTCAACGAATTGTTTGAACAATTCAGCATGCGTTCCTTTCCGAGCACGAACGACTGGGCTCCATACAGCAATCGTGTGTTGTTCAAAATTCCACATGATGTCATCAACGATTTCTTGAACCGTTCGACGAGCGACTTCCTTGCCGCAATCTGGGCAGTGCGGTTTCCCAATTCTTGCCCATAAAAGGCGCAGATAATCTTGGATTTCCGTTACAGTGGCAACGGTTGATCGGGGATTGTGAGAACCCTGTTTCTGATCAATCGAAATCGCAGGAGAGAGACCTTCGATTCCGTCACAATCGGCTTTTTTCATCTGTCCGATGAATTGGCGGGCATAGGAAGAGAGTGACTCAACATAACGACGTTGGCCCTCTGCGTAAAGTGTATCAAAAGCAAGACTGGATTTACCAGAACCAGAAACACCTGAAATGACGACAAACTGCCCTCTCGGCAACTGCACATCAATATCTTGTAGATTGTGGGTTCGCGCACCGCGAACTGAAATCCAGTCTTGATTTACCGGCATATGAACAGTTATCCCGTAATGTCAAGGGTTCTTCAATCCGTGCCTCCAAGCAGGATTGAATTCGGACTCAAACCGAACCGGGTCATCTGTGTCAGGATGTAAGAATTCAAGCGCCACAGCATGCAAACAAATGCGTCCATGAAGGTTCGTTGTCGCTCCATGCATTTTGTCGCCTACAACTGGCGTTCCACTTTCAGCGAGAGCCACGCGTATTTGGTGACGACGTCCTGTCTCGATGACGACGTTAAGAAGGGTTTCATGTTCTCCACGGGCAATGACATCCCATGTCGTTAGGGCGCGTTTGCTTGTCTTCGTCTTCGTTTCGGATACAAAGACGCGTAGATTTTTGTCTTCGACGAGATGGTGGTCGGCTCGACCAGATTGTGCGATTCCCTCGACAAGTGCAACGTAGTGTCGATGAACCAATCGTTCAGCAAACTGCTCTTGCAAATCTCGTTTTGCCGATTCCGTCTTTGCAAAAACCATGATGCCAGAAGTGGCTTTATCGAGACGATGAACGATGAAGCACCATCCATTCTTCTTCTCAGAGCGACAATATTCAACGCACCGATTGTGGAGCGTGTCTTGCTCAAGCTTGTCTGTTGCAACAGAAAGCAGACCTGCTGGCTTATCGACAACGAGGATGCTATCATCTTCAAACAACACGTCGAGGTCGTGCGTTTTGGCACTCACCTCGCGTACTTCCTCTATGGTAACCTTTGCCTTCGGATGGATCTCAACGACCTGTCCCTTCAGTACGAGATGTTTTGCACGGTGGATGATGCTATCATCAACAGATATTCGTTGATTTGTGAGCATTTTTCGAAGGACATTTGTGCTTGAATTTGGTTGCATGATTTTGAGAACCTCAAGCAAGTGTAGGTCTTCTTCAACTGTTTTTCTCATACACATCCCTTACAATAAGAGGACTTGAATCAGCTCTCCTGCTTCGCCCGATTGTCCTGGTTGGAGAAGCGTAAGTCCGTCTGCAGAGGAGAGGCTGTCGATGTTGCCCGAACCCTGATGTTTGGGTTGGTTGGCAATGAAACCGTCCACAGTTGATTGAAGTGTTACTCTACGTAATGTAAGACAGTCCTTTGTTGAGCGAACGTTGGTGTTGAGGCGGGCGTGAACAATGCGATCGTACGGAAATGTTGTGTTCAAAGAACCACGTAGATATGGAACGACAAGCATTCGGAAAACAACATGGCTACTCACTGGGTTTCCGGGTAGACCAAACATTGGTGTTCCATTCCAGTGGCCAAAAAGAGGAGGGGAACCCGGTCGTATCTTGACCCTCCAGAAGACAAGTTCGCCTTCCGTTTCCATTAGCTTTCGGACAAAGTCCCATTCTCCCA
>JBMYJV010000040.1:0-9335 GCA_049594755.1 Candidatus Poseidoniaceae archaeon | reverse complement strand
CTCGATGGGATGGATTGTTCAAGTTGGCAGAGGACTGGCAAGCGGATGAACTCCGATTGAACATTCAGCAGGGAGAACAACGTCCACGCATCCATGGAGAAAACGAACTTTCCATCGAAGTAAAATGGCCAAACAAAGCGACCAAGATGATCGAGACGTTCATGGTCAAAACCAACAACATTGTTGGTGAGATGCTTGGAAAGGCTGGTGCGTCGATTCCATGGAGGTGTCATCCGATGCCGGACTCGACCGACGTTCGGGATTTGAACAAGCAATTGGAAGCCCTCGACATTTCCATCGAACTTCCCGAACCTCGTTCGAAATCGAAAAGCCAGGACGACACCGATGAGCTGGCAGGCTTGCTCGGAGCATGGGCTGGTCAAGACATCGATTTGAGTGGACTCTCGTCGAGCGAAGAGAAGGTTGAGGTGGAACGATATCTGGCCAACGTATCAGCACAAGATGCACGGGATGAGATGTTGGACGGTTTGCGTCAAGCACAGGAACAAGCCAGTGCACTTCGATCATCGTTGCGTCGAGTCGTTGATCAAGGTCTCTTTCAGTTGATGAATCGGGCGCGATACGATGCCAACAACATTGGGCATTTTGGATTGAATCTTGATGCTTATGCGCATTTCACCAGTCCGATTCGTCGCTACCCTGACCTCATCGTTCATCGACAATTGAAAGCGATGCTGCACGAGAAAGAGTGGGCATACACCGAAGACGAAGTGGCTTCCTTGAGCGAACACTGCTCTGACCAAGGACGGGTGGCTCAACTCTTGGAATGGGAATTGGTTGCAATGACATTGAATTGTCATCTGATGAACGGAGAAGAGCAGAACTGGAACGCACGCATCGTTGGCTTGAGAACACCTTGGGTCTTCCTCGATCTCAACGACGATGGTTCAATGCATGGACGAATGCATCTTAAACAACTTTCCAGCAAAAAGAATCTCTTCATCGATGAATTCGGATTGTGTCTGATGGAAGAATTACGCGATGGAAGAGGCGATTCAGTCCTGCTTGAATTGGGCCAATTGTTCCCATGCAGAATCCGAGGATTGGATCTTTGGTCAGGCCGTCTTGACCTCGCTCCCGTTTGACATCAACCTTTTTAGAAACGGCATAGAGCCAAGACTGGGTCATATGACGATGGAGTCGACGTACCGCATCGAGGGCATGACCTGTGCCGCTTGCGTTTCGTCGGTCGACTCAATCATCAGTAAGGTTGGAGACGTCGAAAGCGTTCGTGTGAATCTCGCTTTGGAGAAAGCCGTCGTTCGATGGAAAGATGGCGCAGATTTCAATCATGATGCAATCGAAGAAGCAGTCAACAGCGGAGGATTTGCTGCAAGTTCAATGCCAACGCCCCAACAAATTCGACAAGAGCGTATCGATGCAGTTCGTCAACAAGGTTGGAACGCTGGGTTGGCCCTTCTGTTGGCTATTCCTACATTGATCGTCTCGATGTTTCTCTCAGATTTGGGCAGCAGCAACGGCATGAATTCAAACTGGTTGATTGCCTTCCTCTTGACTTTACCAGTCTACTTGTACATGGGACAACAGTTCCACATTGGCGCATGGAAGGCGATTGGAAAAGGAAGGGCCAACATGGATGTTCTGGTTCATTTGGGAACCACCACGGCGTTTTTGTGGTCCTCATTGGTTTTGTTTGCTCCGAAAATATCCTTCCTCCCAGAGATTTTTTCAAGCACGCAACACGTGTATTTTGACGGTGCTGCGCTCATCATCGCCTTTGTTCTCTTGGGTAATTTCCTTGAAGGTCGAGCGAAATTGCAAGCAACCGATGCTATCTTTTCCTTGATGGATCTCCAACCAAAAACAGCCAACGTTCTCAACGAGGATGGACAGACTACAACCCTTCCAGTGGAAGATGTTGAGCCGGGTACATCCATCCTTGTCAAGACTGGTCAAACCATTCCACTTGATGGCCTCGTCTTGGATGGTTCTGCGCTCGTTGACATGTCCATGATGACTGGAGAAACCTATCCAGTGCGTGCAAGAACCGGCGATGAGGTCATTGGTGGAACGATCCTAATCGATGCTCCTTTGACGATCACAACCACACAACCGTATCACCAAACGGTTCTCTCGAACGTGATTCAACTGGTTGATGAAGCCCAAATGGGGAAAGCACCCATTCAGAGGTATGTGGATCGTATCGCTGCCGTATTTGTCCCGATTGTCATCGCCTGCGCTCTCATAGCTGTTGCCTATTGGGGCTTCTTTTCCGATGGATTCGATGCACGTAGTGGTGGTGAAATTGCCATTCTCGCTCTTGTTTCAACCTTGGTCATTGCATGCCCATGCGCATTGGGGTTGGCAACACCAACGGCTCTCATGGTCGGAACTGGAACGGGGGCTCGATTTGGATTGCTTGTCAAAGGCATTGAAGCCTTGGAACGTTCGCATGCGACAACCACCCTTGTCGTTGACAAAACAGGAACGCTCACAACTGGGAAACCAAAGGTGTCGCACATTGAATTCATTGATGGCGAGGTAAGAGAAATCCTCAGCATTGCAGCATCGTTGGAGCATGGAAGTACACATCCTCTCGCAGATGCAATCATCACTGCATGGTCAAATGTGACGAGCAAACGACCTGATCTCACCGACATCCAACATGTTGGAGGAAGGGGGATTACTGGTGAATTGGAAGGGGAAATTGTTGCTATTGGGAACGAGCCGTTGATGGAACAATGCAAGATTGATTTGACCGAATATCAAGATATGATTCAGCAAGCAGCGTCGAAAGGTGTGACCATTTCGTTTGTCTCCAAAGGTAACGTGTTGTTGGGATGGATTGAGGTATCTGATGCTCTTCGCTCAACAACGAAAAACGCACTCAAGCATGCACGACGCAGCAACCTCGAAGTGATCATGCTAACAGGTGATCGTACCGAAGCCGCAGAACAGATTGCAAAAGAATGTGGAATCGAACAAGTCGTCGCCAATGTCCGCCCTGATGAAAAGGCTGAATTCATTGCATCCTTGAAGGGACAAGGAAAGCACGTCGCCATGATCGGTGATGGAATCAACGATGCTGCTGCACTTGCTGTTGCCGATGTCGGCATTGCCATGGGAGCAGGAAGTGATATTGCACTCGAATCTGCTGATATCGTTCTTCTTCGCAACGATTTGATGGATGCGATGAATGCTCTCGAACTGGGTCGGGTTACTGTCAACAAAATTCGGACCAATTTGTGGTGGGCCTTTTTCTACAACATCATCGGTATCCCATTGGCCATGGGATTACTGTTACCTTGGACTGGTTGGCTGCTGCCCCCTGCGTTTGCTGCGGCTGCCATGTCCCTGTCTTCAATCAGTGTTGTTGCAAATTCGCTCACGTTGAAATGGTGGCGTCCGAAACAGATTGAGGCTTAATTCAAAATAGGTCTTAGTCATGGAAGAACCATGAACCAAGTCGCTCATGCTCTCAAAATCACAGGGATGACATGTGGATGCTGTTCTGGGCGCGTTACTCGTGTTCTTGAAGCCACACCAGGAGTCATTCAAGCAGATATCTCATGGCAGAGTCATGCTGGAATTGTTGTCACCACATCCGATTTGACGAAAGAACAAGTCATGGCCATTGTTGAATCCACCGGCTTCGGTGTTTCAGCCTAATCTTCAAAACCAAGGTTCACCGCCCTGTGTTTGCGCGGGGGTCGCCCAGCTTGGTCAACGGCGGTGGGTTTAGGTCCCATTCCTTATTGGTTCGCAGGTTCGAATCCTGCCCCCCGCACCACGTTTTTGTTTATTCCGAAGCAATTATACAGTCCTTTGTAATGAACAAGTCATGACACAACGTCGAAAGCCGCTCGCCCTCTTTTTGACCGTCGTACTTGCACTCTCAACCGTTGTTATCTCCAGTTCGACGAATGCTGAGGAAACAAGTGCACGAGTAACGAACAATGAAGAAATTGTAGTTTCTTTGAACGACATATACTACGATCGTGGCGGGGATATCACCTTTACAGTCACGTCAACAAATCTCGATCCGGCTACTGAATACACCATTGACTGGAATTTGTGCAACTATGGTTGGAATGGGTGTTCCGGCTCTGGAGGTTTCACTTCAACAAGTGGGACTTATGGAAGCATCGACATAGGTTCAGGCAACATGTTCACGAGTTCAACAATTACGTTCACAGACCCAGGATATTTTAGCGAAGACTACGATCCAGTTACCGGTTCTTGGGACATCTCGGGCGTACACAACAACTCCTACATTTTCCATGCTGAACTTCATGTGCAAGGGGTTGAACTCGACACCAACACCTCAGATCCATTCATCTATGGAGGAGAAATAGTCCAGGGCTCCTCATACATCTCGACAGTGGACAATATCCTGAAAACAATGAACGTGTCGTTCGAAGGCCGAATTCAAATGGATCACAACAATTACTTTGTCATCGATTATACAACCACCTGCAACCTCTACGAAAGTGGAGCAACCTCGCCTGTTGACTCAATTGTTAGAATTTCGAACGTAAGCGACGGCCGTAACGGACTCTATGATACGGCTTGGAATCCCAACACAAACTCCTATGATGCATTGACACCGACTGCTTCGTCAGGACCACATTATGTCGAATGTGACTTCACACGAAATGCAGACAATGCATATCTCGGAACGGTCACAAGCAACGTCTTCCAAGTCATTGATGACACATCAAACCAAGATGATGCGACAATTGTAGTAGGGGCTACAATGAACCTGCAAGAAGCATGGGGCACTGTTACCATCGATGCAATTGATCTCGATCCTGGACAAGAGTACACACTGGATTGGGTTGTTGAGGACCATTCGCTCTCACCACCAACAGTCATGATGCAAAACGATCACATCTGGGTTGCTGGTAACGATGGAACGTTCACCTACGAACTCGAATTCCATGATTTAGCGGATACATCAAACGCTTGCATTACCGTGACCTTTACGGCAGGAGATGATGAACTGCAAGTTGTTGACAATGTCTGTTGGCCGTCAGCCTCCACTGCTGATGGCGATGGTGATGGCGTCTACGACAAGAACGACCTTTGTCCAGATACAACAGCAGGGCTTGCTGTATCAACAGACGGTTGTTCGGATTCAGACAACGATGGATTCGATACCGATTTGGAAATCGATTGCAATACCGATCCAAACAATGCTTTGAGTTTCCCAACCGATCTTGACAATGATGGAACCTGTGACTACTTGGACACAGATACGGATGGTGATGGATATCTCGATGTTGACGAACTTGCTGCCGGTACCGATCCATTCGATCCGTTGTCAAAACCTGCAAACCGTTTGCCTGAGTGCGCTGTCTACTACAATCTTGAGATTGATGGAATCCCTACCTCATTCGATGGGGAAGCGGCCATTCCTGCATTGTCTGGAGTCACTGCAACCACGGCTGCAGCTTCTTTGACACCAACAACAGTCACGATTCCTGCTGGAAGCTACTACATTACAGCACACTGCATTGACCCTGATGGTGATGATGTCACAGTCACGGTCAATGAGATTACAGTTGGTCCAGTTGCAGGAGAAGTAAGTGGAGCGGTACTCATCGAAATCGGTGAAGATGTGGATGAAACCATGGATGTTCAGATCACATGGTCGGATGGTACGGATTCACTCACTGCTTTGGTCACCGTTGAGCTCGATGGAGACAGCCCAGGGTTAATCCCCGGATTTGGCACAGCCTTGACAATCATGTCGCTCCTTGGTGCAGGCTTTGTTCTCGCTCGAAAAGATGATTGAAAGAGACAATATGTCGGTCAATCTACGTGATTTGTGGACACTTGAGAAAGAGCGAATATTTCTCAATCATGGATCGTTTGGCGCATGCCCAGATTTTGTTGTGGCCGAACAACGAACGTGGCAGGACTTGATGGAAAGAGAGCCAGTTCGATTCTTTGAAGAAATGATGCCAGACCTCCTATTTGAATCAAGGAAAGCATTGGGAAAATTCCTCTCATGTGATGCCAATGATCTTGCGTTCGTATCCAATGCAACATCTGGAGTCAACACAATTCTGCGTTCCTTGCATTTCGAACAAGGGGATGAAATTCTCGTTCCCAATCATGCTTACCAAGCATGTCGAAATGCCATTGATTTCATCGCAAGCAGATGGGGGGCAAAAGTCGTCGAAGTGGCCATTCCGTTCCCAATCGACGGCCCTCAAGTCGTTATTGAATTGATGAAATCAGCATGTTCTGAACGAACAAAATTGGTCATGATTGATACCGTCACGAGTCCAACTGGTCTCCGAATGCCGTTTGAAGAATTGACAAAATTCTTCGAGGGAAAGGGGGTTGAAGTTTTACTTGATGCTGCTCATGGAATTGGAATGATTCCTCTCAATATCGAAGAACTCGGTGCCTCGTACGTCACAAGCAATTGCCACAAGTGGCTATGTGCTCCCAAAGGAAGCGCATTCCTCTACGTTCGAAGCGACAAACAAAAGAAGATTCAGCCGCTTACAATCAGCCACGGTCACACGTTTCCACTCGGAGACACGACTCGTTTCCGGCACGAATTCGATTGGACAGGAACGCAGGACATCTCTGGTTGGTGCGCAATCCCTGCCGTGATTGACGGGATGGCGAAACTCGTCGATGGTGGTTGGGAAGCCATCATGCAACACAACCACGACCTCGCAATTCAAGGCCGTGATATTCTCTGTGAACGTCTTGGAATTGAACAACCATGCCCGAACGAAATGATTGCTTGCATTTCGACCATCCAACTACCAGGTGAGATTCCAGCCAAAGAAAAGATGCATGAGCCAGATCCGTTGCATCACGTTCTCTCTGAGAAATACAACATCCAAGTTCCAGTTTGGTCTTGGCCGTCTCCGGAAGGACGCTATCTGAGAATATCCGCTCAATTGTACAATTCAATCGAGCAATACAAACTCCTTGCAGATGCTCTATTCATTGAATTAGGACTCAATTCAAATTGAACAAACCATGTCTGTTCCGCAGCACATTGGTGACTTGATCTTGCCACAGTCTTCTGGGCAGCGAGTGATAGAAACGGTTGTTCCGTCTGCCTTCGTGATCGTATCGGGTACCATATCAGCACCACACTTTGCGCATTTCATTCCGACGACGCCCATTCCACATGCATTGCAAGAGTATTGAATCATAAATCACCGTCAGGGTGGAAGTGTTTAGGCTTTATTCCTTTGAAGGTAGGCAAATTCTATGATTTTACAGATTCATTAGGAAGGCCAATCGCTATATGAGAGCGTCCCAGCCACAAGGACATGCGCCCTGTCTTCCTCGCAGTAACCTTGGTGCTGGCGATGTTTAGCGGATGTTTTGGAGAGGATGTTGAACCTGTAACTGAATCAGAGTTCCTCGTTGAGGCTCCTGAATCCGTGCTTCGTGGCCAATACTTCACCATCAACGTCTCATCACCCGTTGATTGGACAATGAATCGAAGCCCTGGATTGTTCTTTATGGACGAGTACAATGTGCTTCGTGACGATGTCGAGATGACGTTCGATGCGTCACAGACGAGCCTCACATTCCTGGCTTTGGACAGTGAACGCGAAGATGTTGTTCTGACCATTACATCTGGTGATGACGTTTGGAACGCATCGCTTCCACTGGTTGATAGTGCAGAATACATGCTTGTGGACGGGCGACGAGCGTACGAGACCATTGACATGCTCACTTCTGAATACAACAACCGCTGGTGTGCGAGTGCATCCATTCACGAGGGTGGTGCCGGCTACGAGCGTGCTGCTGAAGCGATGGAAGAAAAGATGTGGGGCATGGGCTTCGATCATGTGGAGATCACTCGATACGAAGACGATCCGGATCAACTCAACATTGTTGGATACAACTGGGGCCGTGTCAATCCTGACGAGTACATTGTCATCGGTGGACATTTCGATATTGCCTATGCATTTACTCCACCGAGTGGAGGTACCAACGAGGGAGCAAACGATGATACCTCAGGCTCAACCGTTTCGCTTGAAATGGCTCAAGCGCTTGCTCAAATGGAATTTGATCATACCGTTGTTGCGGCTCTCTGGGCATGCGAAGAAGAAGGATTGCTTGGTTCCCTCGCCTACGTTGCAAATTTGCCTGAGAACGTCTCAGTTCGAGCCTACATGAACTTCGACATGGTCGCTCTCAATTATCCAATCACACCAGTAACAGAACCAATTCTCGATCCACTCACTGGCGAGCTTTTCTCCGCCACAAAGTACGATTGGACCATCAGCATCGCTGGAGCAAGCGATGAGAACATGAACCGAATGTACGACTGGGTTGGTCAAACCATCGATGAGGATCTCGCGTACCAACCGACGGAAGGTAACCCGATTACTTGGCAAATTGCAGAATCGTGTGCATCTGATCACTGCTCGTTCTTTTCAGCAGGGTATCCAACCTTCAATTTCTTCAGCCCGGGAGGTGACATATCATTCTGGCAGGAATGGCACTCTCCTTCAGACACTTTGGAATTTATGACAGCTAAGGCCGGAGGACCTGAAGGTATGGCATCAGGGTTCAACAGCCTCGTATGGTCCTCACTTGACCTGTTCATACGTGTCGATAACGCCGAAGATTTCCACGGAAATTGGAAGGAATGAGGTCGCTTTTCTTTCTGATTGAAATACATTCATTCATGAAGGATAAACCAACCCTTCGCACATGGACACTCGTTTTGCGAGGTTTTCAAAGGGCATGGTTGCTCATCGGAAACGAGTTCACATTGCAGTATTCATCCTCACATTGTTCATGATTCCAGGTGCGCTCACGGCCCTTCAACCAATCGATATGGAATCCTATGAGATGGAATCTCCAGAACTGACTGCTCAAACCATCATTGATACGGAATTTCCAACGAGCGAAATCATTCTTGGATTCGTTGTTTCTGTACGAGATCCATCTGAAGTTGAAGATTTGAGCACATGGCAACCTGCATCGACCATCGATGGTGGAACGCCAGATTACACCAGCATTCCACCAGCAGACCAAATCATTGAGGCGGGAGAGCCATGGGTTGGTATTTCAGAGCCGGATGGAGGAATCCTTAATCTTACCATTCTCAAAGAAATTGATCTGAAAGCAAAACTGGTCGAAGAGCATCCATTGGGCCAGTCACTCAAACCCTTGGTAAACGAAGTTACGGGCCACCAAACAACGGGTGTCATGTCCCTTGCGGACATCTTCCGTGGTTTCATGAACAACACGTCCATCCTGACTCAGCCAGGACTCTCTCCGCTCGGTGTACCTACTCCAGCACCTACAAATTGGACCGACTGTTTCCCACTCGATTGTTTGAGTTTTGATGATGT
>JBMYJV010000039.1:0-9525 GCA_049594755.1 Candidatus Poseidoniaceae archaeon | reverse complement strand
AGCCAAACAAGCTCGGAGATGCACTCAAACTCACACGACAAACCCAACTTGGTGGCGGGACAAACAACACAGGTAGCGTTGACATCCATCGATTTGATTGAACGGTGTAAAATAAGCACCTGCTCAATAACCTCATATCTCTGTACGTGTACGGATATTCATGCGCAAAGTAGCATGTTTGGCTGTTTTCATGGCGTTGATGATGTTGGTTCCAGTTCAAGCTGGTGGCGATGTTTCGATGCAACAAACCGAAACAGAAGAGGAAGATCCTCGTCAACCAAGTAAGGAAGCAAAAACGATGTACATGTACTGGAACGACTCGAATTCAAAAGCATGGACACATTTCAACTCAACCGATGGACAGAGCATTGAAGAATACCATGAAGAAAAGGACAATGGGGAAATCAAAATCGACCTCCAATTCAGAATGGAACCGATTCTCGATAAGCGATTGTTGATGGATTCGGATGGACTCTTCAGAGGATCATTCTCCATCAATGTCCAAGGTGATTGGACCAACGATAACGATGGGAATACTGCTTGTGGCCAAAACGACTGTGAAGAATTGAACATCACGCTCATGGCAGGACCAAACATTATCGGAGAACATCACGAAACTGGCCTTGTTGCTGGAGACAACACCGTTGTTTTCAATTTCATGATCGATGAAGAGACCATCGTCGATTGGGATCGAGGCGAATACAATCCCATTGTGAAAGTCGAAATGAAACTTCGCGGCAACTACCAAACAAGCAACGTAATTTTCGCATCAGGAGAACCAGCATCCTTCACAATGAAGTTGGGTGAATTGAGTTACATCGAACTACCAATTGATGATTCATCCTGGGATCAGGCTGTTCAAGACGGTACTGATTTGGACGGAGGAAGTGATTCCGAAGACACACCAGGATTCACACTTGTCGTTGCCTCGGCAGCCATTGCAATGGCTGTCTTCGTAAACGCTCGAAGAGATGAAGAGTAAGGCTTCATTCATTGAGTGCTGAAAGAATTGACTCAGAGTTGAGAGCGACTGGAAGTTGCTCTCCATCCGCAAGCCGCTTGACGGTTGCTTGACCTTGTTCGAGATCTCTTGGACCTACAACGAGTGCGTAACCTGCACCAATACTGTCAGCCCAACCCATGGCTTTGCCAATCTTTCGAGATCGCAATTCAATCTCGACACGGATTCCAGATTGACGTAATTCTCGTACCAAATCGAGCACTTCTGATGCTTCAATGTTGAATGGAATCATGGCGAGGAATGGTGTTTCTTCCTCCTCTCCCGGAACAACCTCAGTTCGACCTTCTGCATCAGCCTGTGCTTCCAAGGCGAGGAGAACTCGATCAAATCCGAGACCAAATCCACAACATGGATCAAGGTCTGCAAGGCCAAACAGGTGAAGGAGCTTGTAGGAACCTCCTCCGAGGACTTGTCCTTCTCCACCCAATTCAGGTACGTGGACTTCAAACACAGTTCCAGTGTAATAATCCAAACCTCGTGCAACGGTGAGATTGACCGAAAGGGATGGAGGTGATGGTGCAAGTTGTCCAATCGAATTGATGGTCGATTCAAGATCATCCAGTGCTTCGAGTGAAACACCATCCATCGACGAGAGAAGCCCCCGAGCGGATGCAATGGTTTCCTGTCCGCCTTTCAATTCTGAAAGTTGTTTGAGGGGTGCGACGAAATCAGTCGAGATGGATTCTGCTTCAAACAAGGCTTTCAATCCAACAAAGTCGGCTTTGTCGAGGAAACGCATGGCAGAGGCGAGAGGAGGCTCACCTGATTCTGAATTATCATCGAGGCCGATACCAGTGAGGACTTGCTTGAGCACACCGACGTGACCGATGCGCAATTCCCAGTTCTTCAGTCCAGCCTCGGTCAGCATGTTGATGGCGAGAGCAATGACTTCTGCCTCAACGAGTGGACCTGTTGCACCGATCAGTTCAACACCATACTGGTAGAATTCTCGATAACGTCCCTTCTTGAACTCCTCATAGCGGAAACACTGACCGTAGTAGGAGAGACGGAGTGGTTTGGTTTCATTACGAAGTTCTTCAGCAACCATTCGCATGACTGGAGCCGTCAATTCTGGACGCAGTGTCAGATCACGCTCTCCTTTGTCTTGGAACGCATAGAGTTGGGAAACAACACCAGGACCTGACTTTGCAGTGAACAAGTCGAGCGATTCGAAGATGGGTGTCTGAACACGAGAGAAGCCGTGACGGCGGGCTTGCTCCTCAAGAAGCGATTCAAACGCAAGTCGCCGTTTCATTTCAGTTGGACCAAAGTCACGCGTACCTCTTGGACGTTGGACCATGAACCTTCGAAGCGCCTTCCCCTCTAATGCCCTTCGCTTCATTCAGAAGTTTACCGTTGATTCGTCGTCACTTTGTGTGAGCCCCTTCAAGAGGACCCAGTGGGATGATTCGGAAGGTGTTGATGTTTTGATGCGACCAGAAATAATGCGCTTTGATGTGGTGCCAATGGCAGGTCTTTCGAATACCGGGAAGGTCAAGGACACGTTCAACAAACGCCTGCAGATTTGGATAGTCAATGATGCGTCGAAGATTGCACTTGAAATGAACAACGTAGACCAAATCGAAACGAACCAATGTTGTGAAGAGACAGATGTCAGCTTCTGTCAATTGTCCCTTGCCTTCACCAACGAGCCACTCTCTTCCTTCAAGATGAGCCTCCAATTGATCGAGGCGTTCAAACAGGGCTGTAACGGCTTCATCGTACGCTTCTTGAGTACGAGCAAATCCAGATTTGTAGACACCATTGTTGACCGATTCGTAGTTTGCGTCGATCATGTTGTCAATCTCTTGCATCAATTCTGGTGGGCAAAGAGTTGTTCCATTACCCAATCCTTCCTTTGAAAAAGAATCGAACATCCTGATGATTTCACGGCTCTCATTGTTGACAATCGTTGCATGCTTCTTGTCCCACAAGACAGGGACAGTACCGATGCTGCGACTCTCATTCCAGCCTTCGAAAGCCCTGTTGTAGATGCCTTCCAAACTCGATTCACCATTTACCGTATCCGCAGTCGCACCCTCTTCATCAGGATTAAACGACCAAGAACCATCTGAATTCATCCGCCAGTCGACGACATCAACGCTGATGTGATCTTCCAGACCGAGGAGTGTTCGCATGATGAGCGTTCGATGGGCCCATGGACAAGCGTGTGAGATGTAGAGGTGGTAGCGTCCACTTTCAACATCAAACGTCCCTCCTTTCGAAATAGAATCTCGGAATTCACTCGATTTCCTCACGAATTTGCCCGAATCGAACGCTTCCGTCCAAGCGCTCGCTTGCTCATCTGTAGGCTTCATAACACAACGTCTGAAAGGACACTAATGAAGGGTGGTTTTCCTTTAGCAGATGGTGAAACCTACTCTTCTTCTGTTAACCATGATTGAAATTGTTCTGAGGTCGGTTCCTCAAGGTCAGGAAGAGACGGTGCCTCAGGAATTTCAGGATGAGGAACTTCCTCGGTTTCATCAGAACCAGCAATGCGCTTCAATCGTTCAACAAGTTCCCAATCCGGTTCTTGCGGTTGTTCGTCTGGTTGCTCATCGTTCCCGTCCCAGGCGTCTTGTCGGACTTGTACAAGTTCAGGAACGTCTTCAACATCTGAATCGTCGGACTCCGTCTCGAGGTCCTTCTCCGTTGAAGCAGATTGTTGAACAGGAGATCCGAGCGACTCGAACGCCTTTGAAACGGTCTTTGCATCAGGAGCAGTACCAGAGGATGCAGCAACTTCGCGTTTGATTTGAAACGCTGCCTTACGTTCAGCTTCCTCAGCTTCACGACGCATCTGCATCTCAACGGATTCCCAAACTTTCCGCTCCTTACGCTTCTCCTCTTGTTCTCTTTGCCATTCCAAGGCTGCCTCACTTGGCTGATCATAACGCTTCCAGAACCATCGAGCAACAACGATGAACAGGAGGGATACAACAAATCCTCCCAACAACCACCGAACGAGTGGTTCCATCTACCATCACCTCGATCAATCAACGGCTTCAGCAACAAGTTCTGCCATCGGGGCATCAGCACCAACGACGCTGACCAATGGATCGTCTCCACCAGGGAGCAACGAGATGTCAGCATCAGCACCTTCCGGAACGTTACGGTACAATGGACGAGCGATTAGGAACTTGTTCAATGAGATGAACACGATAGCGACGACAGACCAGAAGGTGAGAATGATTCCCAGTCCTTTCGGATTTGCGGGATTCCAAACATCTTCTGTGTTTGCAATCATATCGCCGAAATACGAGAGCATGAGGACACTGAATAAGAACGGGAAGGCAAGATAGAGGCTCAAATCCCACCAACGTCCAACCTCAATGTCGTTGTCACCAGTGTTAATGTAATCGTCACGGAATGCAGATACGCCGACACCAAGGTAGCCATAGAAACCTGGTGCAGCCTTACCGAGTTCGACTTCCTTCTTCCACTTGAGGTAACCGTACTTCCAGATGGAGAACGCAATAAAGAGTCCACTGAACATCAGGCCATAGCCCCAAATGTGATCTTGAACTTCAAGGAATTCAGGGAATGCGACACCTGCAGCATCGAGTTTAACCCACATAATCGCCGATGGCAATCCGAAGAAGAAGATGGCAATCGACGTGATGAGAACCGAGCGTTGTCGATCATAGCCATGATCCACGAAGTTACGAACACACAATTCGACCGTTGAAATCATCGAAGTGATGGCAGCGAACGATAGCGCAAGGAAGAACCCTGACATCATCACAAATGCTCCAACAGCACCGCCAGGCGCTTGTGCAAAGACTTCAGGCAGTGCCAGGAATGTGATGGCAGAGGAGCCGTTGGTGACGGTTGCAAGAGGGTCAGCACTCACTGCAAAGATAGCGGAGAGTACAGCCAATCCTGCAATGATGGAGATGCTGTTGTTGGCAAAGCCCATCGTGAAGGCGTTGAGGACCGTATCCTCATCTTTGCGCATGTAGACAGCGTAGGTGATGGCCATACCCATACCTGCAGAACAGGACCATGCTGATTGCGACAATCCGTTGATCCAAACTTCCGGTTCGGACAGCATGGCAGGATCGACCGTGAACATGAAGAGTGCCCCATCGAGGCTTCCATCCGACATGTCCATCCACAACGAGAGACCAAGCGTCATGAACAGGAGAACGAACAGTGAAGTCATCAGAATAACGTTGACCTTTTCAATGGCTTTCGCACCTTTCCAAATGGCCAAGAGCGTGATGGCAATAACCAGGAATTGGAAGCCGATCACCTGCAAAGGATTTTGCAAGAACGTGTTCCAAACTTCAGTTGTATCAACACCATCTCCAGTCAAACCACCTGAGATTCCAAGTTGGAAATATTTGAGACACCAACCAGCAACAATGGCGTAATAGAAACCAATCGCAGTGGAAATCCAAGCGGTCCACAATCCCATCCAAGCGAATTTCTTTCCGGCAAAAATACGGAAGGTTCCTACCGTACCCGTACGAGATCGCTTACCCATCGCAAATTCAGCAATGACGAGTGGAATCGACCAGACGAACAGGAAGAACAGCCACGGAATGAGGAACGTTCCCCCACCGTTTGCACCAACCATTCGAGGGAAACGCCAAATGTTCCCTGTTCCGATAGCAGCACCAATCGATGCGAAAATAAGACCGAGACGGCCTGAAAACTGGTCGCTTTGTCCCATCAAGAATCCCCCTAAGCCGCCTCAGCTTCAAGCACTTCAGCCGTCATATCGTTCACGGAATCTTCCTGATCTTGCAGCATCATTCGCAGACAGACACCGAGTCCGCCCCAGATTGTTCCAGCAACAAGCGTGAACAAAACAAGCGAACCAAACAAGGAACCGTACGCTTCACGATAGGTCAAATCAAGCGTGAAATAATTCCCATCTGCGGGATATTGAATGAAATCGATTCCATCTCGAGTGGAAAGTTGTGCTTTGTAGTGGAGTTCCCCCGTTTGTGTTTCGCTTACTGGAACCATTGCCTGCAACAATGTTCCGTTTCCAGCAGCGATTGGACAGTCCATGCCCGTGCTCTTCAGTTCAACACGTTCCCATGGTGTTGTTGCCCACTCACGAGGGCCGTAGTCGCTCTGGAGTCGGCTTGGTTTGACGAGGCGCCACTCGACGTAACTTGAGCTGCTGATGCTCACAGGGAAGTTGTCCGAAACGCAGACTTCGACTGGAATATCGCCTTCGCTTGGTACGTCAATCTTTTCAGGAGCCTTGAGGTAATTTTGCTGAGAAATGTTGCCAAGTGCAAGATCTGCACGCTCACGAGGATTGTCAGCAATTTCGATCATGTACATACCCATGCCAACGTTTCGAAGCAAGATATCGTCGATGTCTTCTGGGCGTTCGTGGAATGCGTTTCCGATTTCCATGGTGTAGCAATACGATGTGAACAATCCATAATGCCAATCGCAGAAATCACCGCTTGTTGGGTACAAAGAAGAGGATTGCATGTTCTCGTAATTTGACATCGTTGCCATCACGTCTCCGTGATACTTGAGTTGGGCTTGGTCAGGGTTATCGCAGTTCTGACAATGACCCCATGGGTAGAGAATCAATTCTGAGAAGGAGTGCCAAGTGAGTGTGACTGGGAAGTCAGACCCACCGTTGTCGTTGTCATCGTTCATTTCGGTCAGGTCTTGGATGAACTTCGTCTCTGGCTCACTGTTTCCACCCAACCAATCTTCATCGACCAGTCCATCGCTGTCGTCGTCCTTTCCGTCAACGCCATCCTCGTTGAGGCGGCCGTCGCCATCTTGGTCGACTGTATCGACTGGCCCATTGTAGACATCGTTGTTCTGTCCAGCGTAGCACATACCAGGAACAAGTGGGCCTGTTGCTCCGAGAGGAGCGCCCCATTCAAACTGGAAATTTCGGTTCAGGTCAACACCGTCGCATCCCTCATCGACTTGTTCATCGAGGTCAGGAAGTGGCGTTACACCGGTCACAGTGTTGTCACGGAGATTCTTTCTCCAGCCGCTTGTTGGACAGTTCTCCCAAGCTGTTTCTCCACAGAAGACTTCACGATCGTAGCGGTTACCGTCAACGTTGAGCATTGGGACAATGTATATCTCACGTGTGTTGATTAAATCGTGCAACTTTTGCTCGGAGTGGTCTTCATCGACACCAAGGTCGCCTGGACCGCAAGCAACGCCATCGCCATCCGAATCCTGGATTTCAGGAGCAAGGCTTAGGCAATCACCATCGTCATCGAGAATACCGTCGCCATCAGCGTCACCCCAAGGGTCTTCGTCGACTCGACCATCACCGTCGTTATCGTATCCGATGTTGTTGTAGGCAAAGACCAGTGTTTCAATCATGAACATTGGAACTTCGTACGACATCCACTCACGAGCGTGGTGGTTTCCGACGATGAGGATGTCCTCACGGTCAGCAAAGTTTCCACCATCTCCATTGAATGGGTTGTATTCCCCTTCTGCGATGTTGCCGGTGATCTTCAGCCACGGCGATGGATGGTTGTAAAACCAGCCTTTGTAAGTCTCTTCCGTGGTTTCTTGACCGCGAGTGTTGGTTCCTCCGTTCAATCCTTCGTGGAATTCAATGAACTCAGGATTCAAATCTGCAAGTTCTTGCATTCGGTCTTTCATGGTGAAGTACGTGTGGTATTCTTTGAATTGGATCGCATCGTTTCCTCCCCATGGGAATTCGTAGTTGGAATATTCTGAACTCCAAATGTCCTCACGCTGAAGACCAGTTGCTTCCTCTTGGTTCACGCTTGCAGCAATAACAGGCGAGACCATGGAAAGCAGCATTGGAAGGACCATCAGCACCAGAGCGATTGTTTTGACTCGACTCGAACCCATCGTTGAACGCATGCTATCGTTCAACCCAGTTGCTTCCCACACTTGAAACCCTCGCGGTGACGGTTCTGAATCAGAGGAAAAAATCTTGAAGAAAAGGTTACACGAAAGCACATGGGCCTGTACGATAATTTGACCTACGAAAGCGGAGAAATGCTCGGATTCTCCCAATCAACTCTCATTGTTCTCGGGGCCATTCTGATTGTTTCTGTGGTCCTTCGATTGATTGTGAGCAATATCTCGCACGGCTTCTTTGGCGTTATTGTACGCAACGACACGATTCGACAAAAGACAGTGAGGAAAGGTGACAAGGCTTTGGGCAGCGTTGTAGCGTATGCATTTTCCTTCGTAACAATCGATTTGTTGGTCCGAGAGCAAGCAGAAAATGAGAACATTCTGATGCCATCTTGGACAGAATACATCCCTGACGTTCTCCAGTTCTTGCTGGTCATTTCGATCGTCGTGTGGGCCTTCCGTCTTGTCAGTCTCGTCTACGATGTTGTTCGATTCCTAGACAAAGACGACGAACTCGATGGAACCGAAAAGACGCTTATTTCAGCCCTTGAAAGCGTTCTTCGATTCATCATCATCTTCGTTGGCGCTATTTTCATCGCTGACGCACTCGGATTCGAGTTAACGTCACTCCTTGCTGGACTTGGAATCTCAGGATTGGCCTTTGCATTGGCTGCGAAAGACAGCATTTCCAACTTCTTTGGCGCCATTACGGTCCTACTCGATCGTCCCTTCAAAGTCGGCGACTGGGTTGTTATTGGTACATCGGAAGGAGAAGTCATAGAAATCAATCTCCGAACGACATTGGTGCGAACCTCCTTGGATACCATCATCACCATTCCAAACGCCAATCTGGTTAACATACCTGTGGAAAATTGGGGCAAACGACGATGGCGCCGATGGCAATCGATGGTTCACCTCGACATCAATTCGGATCCTGAAAAGGTTGAATCGTTCTGCCAACGTTCGCTCGCATTGATCCACAATCATGATTCAACAACCAAGGAAGATGCATCGTGGTGCAGCATCAACACAATCTCTGCACAATCCATCGATATTGAATTGAATTTGTACTGGAACGTGGATTCCTCAATTGCAGAACGCAAAGCTCGTGAAGCACTCATTCTCGATTTGATGGAATTGGCGAAAGAGCTCGACCTGTCGTTCTACGATGGTCGAATCCGTCAACAGCGCTGATCAGAACGCTGGTGGATCTTTCTTCCAGTACAAGAGGTTCGATCCGATCGAAATGATTGAGCCGAGAACGGCTAGACCAACCGAATTCGTTGTTGATAACGTCTCGAGCTGCCATGCATAGTAAGCGACAACCATCGTCGTGATTCCTACCCACACTCCGCTCTTCCATACACGTAAGACGCCAAGATGAGCCTGCAATCGTGAGACATCTTTCAGCCACATCTGAGACGATTCGTATCGTGCTTCATCCCCGTACAGCACCGATTCAGCAGTGACGACGAGAACGTCGTAATATCTCCAAATCCATGCACCTCCGAGAACGGTTGAGAGTGCTTTGCGGCTGGTCCAAGAGGCTGGAACGCAACACTTCCAGTTCTCAAACAAAACCTCAATTTGCTCAGGTTTGTATCCCTTCTCCTCAACGACTCGACCTTCCAAATGTATGAACTCTGCAATTCCAGGAA
>JBMYJV010000038.1:0-9625 GCA_049594755.1 Candidatus Poseidoniaceae archaeon | reverse complement strand
TCGAAGAGATGCGCTGCCTGATAGTTCAGAACCTCCCAAGCCATGCGGATGAGTCGACCGCATGCAGGCAAGTCCAACTCACTTGCCTGAGATTTGACCCGCTTCATGAATTGCCGTAGAAACGACGTCAAATCGATGTTCCAGGCATCAAGACCTTCACTGCTCACGAGAGAAAGCACCAGAGCAACACTCCGGTCAAATGGGTCCTCAAGCGTCTGATGCTCAGCTTCCTCCGCTTGAGCAATCATGAGAATGCGGTCGGCATAAGCGTTGATTCCTTCAAGATCATCATCCCCACTTTGCAGAAGTTGATCAATGACATCTTGCCGCAAAAACCACTGATCGAGCCCTTGCTGAATCATCTCAAACACCTTATTCATCCAATTCGATGCGCTCTTCAGCATGTTCTTCAGTCGCATCATCCAACTCAGAAATCGCATTGGCAAGAGCCGTTCGCTCCTCAATGTCTTCATTGGTTTCAGCCGTTCGCTCAGCCAATGAAGTCATGCTTTCGTCGTCTTTCATGTGCTTCAACAAACCACCAAGGCTCTGTGGTGCCGGAAGTGCATCGGGAACCCGAGGCATCTCTGCAAGTGTTTCTCGCTCTTCCTTGGCACGCTGTTCGTTCTTCGCTGCAGCGGATTCTGCTTCTTTGAGTGCTTGTTCGCCAAGAGCGATGGCTTGTTCCTGGTCGAAGTCTATGATTCGACGGCTGCAACCATCTCCACCGTGCGTGATACCAATATGATGGTCAGCCAATTGGAGGGAGACCTTTCGCAATGTCACCATGATGAACTGGGCCGCCTTACTTCGCTCTCGACACATCTTTGCGATGCATTCAGCATTAACGCTGTCAAGGTTTTGATCGACTTCATCGAAGTAATAAAACGGACTTGGATCGTAATCCTGGATGGCAAAGATGAGTGCAAGTGCAGCAACCGATTGTTCTCCACCAGACAATTGATGTCGAGTAACGTTGGAAGACTTTCCTTTTGGCTGGGCCCAGAGTTCCAGACCACCCTTGAAAGGCTCTTCCTTATTCTCGAGATAGAGTTCTCCACGACCACCATTGCTAAGTGACTTGTAGACCTTCTTGAAGTTCTCATTGACCTTCTCGAGTACATTGAGGAGACGGACCTTTCGTTGCTCCTCGAGTCGTTCTGCAACATCGATGAGGTGCTTCTTTCGCTCCTGAAGCTTCTTGAAATCCCCGGCCATTTCTGCCAATCGTTGCTCAACAGCATCGTATTGTTCAATCGCACGCATGTTGACCGCCCCGAATTCATCAAGTCGGCGTTCAAGGCGACGAATACGGCGATCAATATCAGCAACAGAGTCGAGAACGGTTCCGTCCTCAGCAGGTTGAATACCAATGGAACCCATCTCCATCTCAACATCGTACAATTCCTTTCGCTTTGCCTGAATGGTTCGTTCGAGTTCGGTTGAAAGCGTTCGATGACTGCGAGCCTGATTGGCTTTTTGAGTCAAGGTTGAATTGAGACTGGCCCGTTCTTCGACGAGTTCGATGCGCTCATCCTCCAGACCTTTGTTTTCTTCAAGGAATTGCGCACGTTCCGCTTCCTTTTCCGCAAGAACTGTTTCATTCTGCTCAACATCCCGCTTGAGGGTAGCGACGTTTTCTGCACGCTCTGTAACAGCACGATCGATTTGACTCAAACGTTCTTTTTCGCTTGCAACCGTTGAAGTAAGCAATGTCTTACGTTCTGAAATGGAATGCAATGAAACCTCTGCGTTGGACCGCATCCCTTCTGCTTGGGTGCGCTTGACAGTGCATTCGTGAAGACGATCTTTGAGGTGCTGTGGACTTGCGTCCTCGAGTGCAGTTTGGGCACTTGCCCGAAGGACTTCACCATCCGCCACCTTCGATTCTGCCTCATCGAGCGCTTCCAATTGTGTGCTTGCCAATCCTTCGAGACGATGCAAGTCGTCCTTCAAGGCTTGAACCTCCCCGATGTTCTTGGAGTGAGCCTTCTTGAAGGTCGTGACCTCAGCGCGTAGTGTTTCTCTACGAATTGCGCCGTCTTCGTTGGCCAACTCATTGATCTGTTGACGTAGAGACTGTTGTTCCTTGCGAACGTCAGCAAGTGCTGCTGAAACCGTATCCGACATCAAGCGAAGACGATCGATTTCCGCACTCAAGCGTTCAACCTCTTTTGCACCTGCAATTCCGCCTCCAAAACTAACGGACATGCGTTGGCGTGAACCACCTACCATGGCACCTCCTGCCTCAGTAACGTCCCCGCGCATCGTGACGAGACGTACACCGCCCATGTTCTGTCGGGCAATGTCCATGTTCTGAACGATCAATGTATTTCGCAATGCAAACTTGATCGCCGTATCGATTCGCGGATCGTATTCGAGCAATTCGTAAGCGAAACCGATGACCCCTGGCTTTCTGGCAACCATCATCGCTTTACCACCAGCACGGCTGGTCGAGAGTTTGTTCAATGGAAGGAAGGTTGCTCGTCCAGCCTTTCGCTGTGCAAGCCAGCGAATTGCTTCAGCGGCTACCTCATCGGAATCGACAACAACCGAGGTCATCGCTCCACCAAATGCGGTGGCAAGTGCAGTTTCGTGTTCCGAATCGATTGGAGCACACAACTCAGCAATGGTGCCAATGATGCCTTTGATCTCACCACGGTCCCGAGCGCCAAGAATTGCTGCAGCACCTCCTGCCATGCCTTTGGAATTCGATTTGTTCTCCAATTCTGCTCGTGCGGAACGGAGTTGTCGTTCGGTTTCCGTCATCTTCTTCTCAACTGCTGCCGACTCTTCGAGAAGACGAGATTCTGCTCGTTCAGCATCGAGAATCTCTTGAGTCAATGAAGAACGGTCGACCTTCTTTCCTGCAGATGCTTCCTTGAATTCGGCTTCTTTCTCCTCAAGTTCGAGGCGTGATTCCTCAGCAGCCTCCTGAGCCTTGGCAAGATTTGCTTCGACGAGTTCTGCTTGTGCTGCAGTTCTGTCGACATCGGATTGTGCAGCAGCAACGGCTTGCTTTGCTTTCTCGAGTTGCTGAATGGCGTCGCTCAAGGCTCGATTGAGTTCAGCGTGATTCTTTCCTGAGCCCTCGAGGAGTGCCCGAACCTTGTCCTCCTCAGCCTGGGCTTCTTCAAGAAGTCGCTCAGCTTCTACCATCTGGTCTTGACTGGATTGTACCTCTTCGAGGAGTGCTGTCAAGGCAGATTCTGCCTCTTGATAGCGTTCAAGGACCTGCTCACGTTCTTGAGCATCCTCGATGTTGGCTTGTACCGAATCTTCAATCCGGTCTTTGTCACGATCGATTTGAACGCGTAGATCATGGATTGCTTGCGACAATCCATCGCCTTCATCACCGAGCAATGCATCGATTTGCTTCTGAATTTCTCCAATCCGGTCATCAAGTTCGACCAGCTTCTTACTACCGGTTTTGACCTGTTCTTCGAGCGAGGTTGCTTCTTCAACGAAGCGCAATTGTTCAGCAATCTGGTGTTCCAATTCCATTCCGAGACTTGCAAACATGGCCTGATAGCGTTGTGAGCGTGAGGTAAGGAGTTCGTCGGTAATGGATTGAGCTTTCATGGCCACTTTGCGTTCTTGTTCGAGCTCCTTGAGTCGTGCTTGTTGCTCTTCTTCGAGCATGCCAATGCGTTCGATGTAGGAATCGACACTCTCCTTCTGTTTCTTGGCTTTTCGAATTTCATCATCGTACGATGTGACGCCTGCAACACCATCGAGCACCTTTCGGCGTTCAATCGGCGTCATTCGTGCAAGCCCGGTTACGTCTCCTTGAAGGACAATGTTGTAACCGTCAGGGCGAGCGTTGGCTGCGTTGAGAAGGCGATGGAAGGATTTCTGAGAAGATTCTTCTCCATCGAGCAAGTAACTGGATACGACGTTGTCCGAGGCAGTGAGACGAATCGAACGTGTCATTCTCACCTCATCGCTTTCGATCGGCAATCGACGGCGACCGCTGGAAAGCACTGGATTTCCAAAAACGAGTGTTACGGTACAACCTCGTGCGGGTTTGTAGCCTTCTGCACCGTTGAAAATCAGTTGTTTTGTGTTCTGTGCCCGTATGGTTCTCGTCGATTTTGGACCGAGAACGAACTGGATGGCATCGCCACAGTTGGACTTGCCTGAACCGTTTGGACCGGTAATCGCAGAGAATCCACGATCAAGGGGGATGACCACTTCCCCACGGAATGACTTGAAATTCTCCATCTCCAGTGCTTTTAGAAACATCCCAATCCCCTTTTGGCCAAATTGACCTTAGGTCATACACCGCACATCGAGGACATTTAAACAATCGGTTGATTATGCGTCGGAGCATCTCGTTTTTGGGGTTGGAAAATACCGCCGATTTGCTCAAACAACACCAGTCCATCGACACTCTTTGCAACCAGCGCCTTTACAGAATGGACACGTGGCTCGAACTTTGGGTGAATTACGTGTTCGGAAGGGGACCAGATGAGCATCTCGATCGAGCAGGCGACTGCGACGAGCGAGTCCCTCTCTCGAGGCTGACATCGAGCGTGCTTTTTCATTGAACACTTGTTGGACCCGGCGCTCTTTTTCACGACTGCTTTCCAAACGCCGATAGTTTTCTTCAAACTCAGAGAGTTCGTACTTCGGACCTCGAATCAAGAGCGTTCCTAGCACTGCGAAAAGAATCTGTACCATCCATGGGTCAAACGGCAACGGGATGACATCTGCGATGCTTTCAGAATTCGCCGATGTTGGTAGCCACTGGAGGCGGTCGAGAATCGCTAGACCGAACAAGACGAGACCAGAAATGAACATCACTCGTCGTATTCGCTTTGCGAGGCGCGGATCGGAAGGCATCCTGAATCGTCCTGCTGTAACAATGAGAATTCCCCAAAACAAAAGGAGGATGTCGGCGGTACCCCAAGTGCCTTTCTCACTTAAGCAAAAAGCAGTCCCAGTTTCCTGAATCTCTTTTTCCATTTCAGGAATGGTGCAACCAGGATCAGCAAGTCGAAGAACATCCAAGCGAGACGAGCCTGCTCCTTCGACAACGTTCTCTGCCACAATTCCAAAGTGGACATTGGCAATGACGAAAGCAATCGTTGCAAGGCCCAGCAAGCCGATGAGCTTCCGCAACATGGTAAATCCTAGAATCCGAGACACATAGCCCTATCGCTGCAACAACCGATGTCATCAAGAACAGCGAACCTATGGGCTCAAACATGCCTCGTGTACTCATCATAGGTACAGGCATTGCTGGACTCTTTGCAGCCTTACGTCTTGCAAACGAAGGTTTCGAAGTCGAGATCATCACCAAGCAGCGGCCAAAGGATTCCTCGACCAATTGGGCACAGGGAGGTATTGCAGCGATTCTTGACAAAACCAATCTGCAAGAAATCGACGGTCACATCAAAGACACGCTCGATGCAGGCGATGGTTTGTGCGACGAGGATGTAGTTCGTATGGTCGTTGAAGAGGCTGGTGAACGTATCTTGGATTTGCTTTCTATCGGTGTTGAGTTTGAACGAAACAAGGAAGGAGCGTTCCAACTGGCACAAGAAGGTGGACATTCCTCAAGACGCATCTTGCATGCAAAAGACGCTACTGGGAGAGAGATTGAACGAGCGCTAACAACTGCTGCACGAGAACACGCCCGAATCACAATGCGCCCTAACACGCTTGCTATCGACCTCATTCAACGACAACACAAATCACCGAGCAAGGGCGTTTGTGGAGTTTGGGCACTTGATCAGGACACGAATCAAGTCATGACCATCGTTGGAGATGCCGTCATTCTTGCAACAGGAGGGGCTGGGCAGCTTTGGGAGAAGACAACAAATCCATCCGTGTCAACAGGCGACGGCATCGCCATGGCCTATAGAACAGGGGCTTCAATCATCAACATGGCCTTTGTACAGTTCCATCCTACGGCACTCGTCGTCGAGGGAGAGCGTCCCTTTTTGATCACTGAAGCATTGCGAGGAGAAGGCGCAGTTTTACTCGATCAAGAGGGATATCGTTCATGGAAAGCAAGTGGCGAAGAAGACCCAGCACCGTTTTCATTCACTCTGCAAGCCTCATCTCTCGGTTCGATGGCGACGCGAGACGTCGTAGCAAAGGCCATCGATCAACGCTGTGCAGAAACAGGATACTCACACGTCTATCTCGTCACTGAACATTTGGATATGCAACATCTCAATGAGCGGTTTCCAATGATTGCAGAACGATTGCGTAAGGACGGACTCAGGCTCGGAATCGACCCACTGCCAGTAGCTCCAGCAGCGCATTACATTGTAGGAGGCATCGAGGTGGACAATGTTGGCTCAGCATTATTAGCAGAATCAAAGCAACCCATTCCAGGATTGTTTGCCATTGGTGAAGTGGCATGTACCGGCATGCACGGTGCGAATCGACTCGCCTCAAACAGTCTCTTGGAAGCCGTTGTGTTTGCTCACCGCTGTTCAGGACATCTCATCGAGAGAGGGATTTCCGAGATTGAATTCTCTCCACCAAACTGGCGATCTGACGGTTTAGATTCGTTGCAGGAACATGGTCCAGTCGCTCACGATCGCGCTGCACTGAACCAAACAATGCGATTCGAAGTAGGCGTATCGAGACGATTTGCTCGACTGCAACGGGCAATACGTCGCTTGCACTTGCTCGAGAAAGAAATCGATGTCATTTGGAAATCGAGTCTTCCAACACGTGAAATCGTCGAATTAAGAAATATGATTCTGGTCGGAATTCTTGTTGCAGAAGATGCGGAAGGTCGAAACGAAAACAGAGGATTGCACTTCAACAAAGATCTCAACGAAGATGTTCAATGATGGACGCAAGAGCATGATTCAGGGGCGTTTGAAGGCCAACCATTTCACCACGACGACAAATTTCTGCATTGAGTGCCTTGATTTCAGTTTCACGCCCTGAGCGAATGTCTTGCAACATCGAGCAACGATTGTTACGTGTTGCTTCGAGGACAGTACGTAACTGCTCGATGAGAATGTCATCATCAGCAAGACGTACACCTTCTGCGCGTGCAATCATTGCGCCTTCGAGCATGACACTCACAGCAGATTCAAACAACATTGGCTCGAGTAACGCACCGTTTTCCTTTCCAAGCAATCCTGCAATCGGATTGATAGCAATGTTGAGGAGCATTTTGTTCCAAAGTAAGACGCGTCCATCCGCCTCCCATTGTGGTTGAAGGCCTGCTTCTTTGAGAAGTTGCATGAGTGCTTCAACCGATTCTTCGGTATGATGATGCATGAACGGTCCAATGGAAATCTGTCCTACACCTGCCCAGCAAACGTGTCCTGGCTCAGGACGGTAAGCTCCATGTGTCGTCGTTGTGGCAAGAACGCGATGTGCCCCAAATGTCTGAACCAATCGCTCCTCATGACCAAGCCCATTGGCAAGGGAACAAACGATTCCATCCATGCGAAGCAAATGCTTTGCAACAGCAAGATGCTGCTCAAAGGCAGTGGTTTTACCAGTCATTAGAACCACATCACAAGAGGATTCAACCGATTCTGGTAAAGCCTGTTCTTCGAGAAGAATTTCCCATTGCTGAGAAAAGATAGAGGATTCTTGTACACCCGAAATAGAAAGCCCTTCGACTGTAAGATGAGCAGCATGAAGCCCTCGTCCGTAGAGAAGCAAATCGCAGGATGTCGGAGCCAAACGTCCAGCAATCAGAGAGCCGATCGAACCAACACCAACGATGCCGATTCTCAAGACTAAGCCTCCATGTAGGCTCCAAATGTGACCAGAATAGCTCCATCTTGGTGCGTGAACTGATAGGTGTTGAACATGGCATCAGGAACGTCAAGTGTGAAATTATTCCAACCACTGGAGAGGGAATCCGGCAACATTGTCAGATCCCATGCAACATCACCAAAGGCGTCGTGGCGCAAAACAATGTCCAAATCATTGCTGTTGTAGAGAGCAATCTCCAATTGCGATGTTTCGGCAGACATTGGTTCATCCCAAAGGCGCAATGTTTGGTTGTTCTGATACAGTATCAAATCAGGACCTTCTTGGACCGTGAATTTGGATGCAAGACCATCTTCTTGGTTGCAATAGACATAGGTGCCTGCAGACAACTTCAAATGGAGACTTTCATTTCCTTCTATAGAAGGAATCCTGTGTTTTGGCCTGATGCTCAAATCCCAGGACCAATTGTTGTTGTTCGATTGAGGAGGTGCTGTCAAAAATCCATCATCTGGGCAAGATGAAGCATTCTCTTGATACAATGTGCCTCCTTGATCAAACGGAGTGCCCCATCCATGCGTACCATCGATGAGCCATCCTTGGTTCGATGAAGATACGATGTGCGGCCACGTTACGTCAAAACCTACCACGAACGACAGGTTGCCGATGTTGACCGATTGAAGAAGAGATTGGGCTTGGGATGGTAGAGCTTGGTCGACCCCGTCCAAGCAAAGAACTGTGTCTTCGGAGGACAATGCTTGGGTAAGTCCGGCTTGTCCATCCAACCAAAGGAACGGCAACCATTCATTGCCCAAATCAGGGAAGGAAATATTGGTTGCAAAATCTTCGTGAACGTAGACATCGATGCAAGAAAGGACGCCGTCATCGCCTCGAACATGACGCCACTCTGCACCAACAGATGCATTGAGCAGTGGATGGATTGTTCCAGATTCTACGAATGCATCAGAATCATCGAAGACAATACTCAGTTCATAGTCAACCGAAGTGGGTTGATGTGAAACATTCTCATGCTGCATTGTAAGAACGAATTCCAACGATTCACCCGGCTGCAGCACGCCTTCACAGTGATCATTTCCACACGAAAGGTCGGATGACCAAAGAGCGTTACCAACAATTCCGCCAGAGACATTGTATGAACGTTCTTGCATTGATGGATTCGTGAGTTCGATTACAATCGAGGCATTCCATACATCGGCAAGTTCAGCAAATTCATCAACCGAAATCGAGTAGGTTGCCTCTGAATCCCATCGATTCACTGGTTCAACTGGGAACTGAGCAGGAATAGCGAACAAAATTGCAACAAAGAGCACAATACCCAATCGACGGTGGTTGTCTTCGGACAAGGGTCGATCACCGTCCATAAGGACGGGGATACGAGGGTCTCCACCCATGAACATCAGAAGTGGAATGAGAACGGACAAGACTGGGATCCAAATAGTGAATCCATTGAAAGCGTCGAAAATGAAGAACGCTGCCGTGATGAGAAGCATGAACATGAGGATTTGCGTTCCTGTACTTCGAGCCTCATGAATCCCCATACGAGCAACAAGGAGTCGTCCACCAGGGAAGGTAGGAATCGGGAGCATCAAGAGCCAACCGACCAGTGTTAGGAATCCAGCAGCGAAGAAGAACGGATGTCCCCAATCGAGCGTGTTTGAGAATGAGACATCAAATCCTGAACTGATGAGTTCAATGAGAAACGGTGGGTTTGCACGATATGGTTCGCTTGACAACATGTATGGATCGGATGTCAACAACAATCCGAGTGTCCAAA
Source organism: Candidatus Poseidoniaceae archaeon (assembly GCA_049594755.1). Taxonomy (GTDB): domain Archaea; phylum Thermoplasmatota; class Poseidoniia; order Poseidoniales; family Poseidoniaceae; genus MGIIa-L2. The sequence goes on along the minus strand of JBMYJV010000038.1, from coordinate 132 downwards.
ACACGAATCCAGAAAGCAACATCACAATTGGAACCGACACGGAAGTCCATGCTAATGAGGCTCGATCGGGCCAAGGACGTGCGTCCATTCGAGGCAGCGTTGGAATGAAGAAGATGCCAAATGGCCATATGA
>JBMYJV010000037.1:0-10275 GCA_049594755.1 Candidatus Poseidoniaceae archaeon | reverse complement strand
GCCTTCTTCAATCCAAAAATTGCGTTGTTCCTTGTTGCAGTACTTGCCCAAGTTCTCGAATCAGGAATGAGTCTTGAAACGAAACTTGTCATTGGATTCATCGGCATGGCCATCGATATGGCTTGGTATGTCTTGGTTGCTGTGTTCTTGACTGGAACGCCCTTGCTCGACTGGTTACGTGCAAATGGCACGGTCGTGAATCGGTTAACAGCTGCCGTTCTCTGGGGCTTTGCTGCAACGGTCATGCTTGGAGTCATCGCAAGTTAGCGTTGACATCTTGGACAAAGGAAGGTTGACCGTCCAGACTGGGTGATGCGTTCAATCGTACCACCACAGTTTGCCTGCAAACATGGTTGATCTTCTCGATCGTATGCTTGGAAGTGATGTCCAAAATAGCCAAGTGTTCCATTCACATCTGCAAAATCGTTCAATGAGCTACCACCAACTTCGACCGCTTGCTCAAGAACTTGAACGACGTTTTCATGCAAGCGTTGCAATTTTTTGGTCGGCTTTCCATCTTGACGAACCAAGGTCTTGCTCTGTCGTTGGGGATGGATTCCACTCCGATGCAATGCTTCGCATGCATAGATATTACCAACGCCTACAACAACGCGTTGATCAAGCAAAGCGACTTTGATGCTCGTTGTTTTGTTTTGCAATTTTTTGGCAAGTTGCTTTGCACTCCAATCACCAAAAGGCTCGGGTCCCAATGATTCAAGCAGAGGATGAATTTGTTCCTCCCCAACTTCGATTAAATCCATGATTCCGAATCGGCGAGGATCAGTATACACAGCAACGCTTCCGTCATCGAAACGGAACTCAACATGGTCGTGACGGCCTTCGAATCCAGTGGCCGAACCAAATCTTGACACTTCGTTCTTGGTTGCTTCAAATTGCTTCACCTTCTCTGAATCGAAGAGTGTGTACCGCCCCGACATCCCGAGATGTGAGAGGATGATTCGTCCGTCATCGAGGTCCAAAAGAAGATACTTTGCTCGACGTCGGATGGAATTAACGCTTCGACCAGTGATACGTGATGCGAATTCATCAGGAAAAGGAAATCGAAGATTCTCTCGTCGAAGGATGACTTCCGTAACCCTTCGCCCGAGCATGGCTTGCTCCAAGCCTCTGCGTACTGTTTCTACTTCAGGAAGTTCCGGCAATCGCTCACCTCCTTCGAACAACGAAGAGTGCGTGCTGGTCTTCAAAACCTGTCAAATTGATGTGTTCAAGAAGTTCCACTTCGCTTGAGAGTTGTGCGATAGCTGCAGCAAAGATGTCCTCGTCTCCACCGTCACTGTGACGTTCACTTGCTGCTTTGAGTGACAACAGACCAATTCCGTCCTGACTTAGGAACCGACGAACTGCCGAAAGAAAAATCTCAACTTGACCGGCTTGTGCCACATCTTGAAACAACCAATCGACGCGTGATGGAATCAAGACGCCCCACGCATCAAACTTCCTTGCATCGCCCAACACTGGCACCAATCCTGGTCGATGTTCGGCGAGGTAGGTTAGATCTCGAAGACATCGTGGAGCAAGGTCAACGGCAACAAGGCGTCCACCAAACCGATTCTTTGCTCCACAGAGATGGTCGTGCAGATGAGAAATTGTCGTACCGTGTCCTGCACCGAGATACAAAACGGTCGAGCCAGCATCAGGCAGCAGCAACGTTGGATCGTTCCTTGTTCGTAGAAGTCCTGCCCCAAGCTTGGAACGGTTTGGATCCCAACGCCTGTGTTCAACACCTCGGAACTTTCGCAACGATTCGCCTCGAACTGCTACGCCAGGATTGGCATTGACGGTCCAAACATTTCGACCTTCCAACAACACAGTCTCGGACACTGGTCGAATGCGTCGATGCTTGGCCAAACGACCACCTCAACGCCTTGGAGGCTTCGAAAATTCTTTTCTTATCGCCTCAACCTTTGCTTCAACTTCATCAATGTCTTCTTGACTCATAGGCGTTCCTTCAAACGCATCGATTCGAGCAGCGATGCTGATTTTTGAGGCCAGCATTCGTGCAATCTTCCCTCGTACCCAGCGTGGTGAGCGTGAAATCCATGGATGCATGAAGATATGGCCGTGCTTTGGTGGAGCGGTTCCACTGCGTAAATGGCTGAAAAATGCTTTTTCCGCCCCTAAGACCTGAACGGTTCCTGATGGAAGTCGAGCAAGACGTGAGCGGCCGTGTGCTTCGACACACAAGCGTGCTGCAAGGAGTGGGCCAACGAGTGCTGACGTCGATGGAAGATGGGCTTGTGCAGCAACACGAATCGCATGTTCCAGTCGATCGAGTTGTCGCCCCTGGTTGGAAACCATTGTCGCCCAATCATGAAGCGACTTCCATTCCGATTCCGAAGGTTGCTCGTAGGCATCATCGACATCCAATATCGAGGCAAAGGCAGACAGAGAATCAACACCGCTGAGTTGTCCAGCCACTTGTGTGCGATTTCGCTCGAATCGTGCAGACGGTAAGAAGAGACCAACCCATTCAATGAGTCGTGCTTCCATGGTGAGGTGCAATGTTCGAAGCTCTTCGCTTGCTCTTAGAAGGTGCTCCAAACGACGATCAGGATCGGCTGCAGAAACTGCAACACCTTCCTTTGCGAGCAAAAGAGCCGCTTCATCAGCAACTTGCAATTGACTTGCAGTTGGTTGAGGAATCTCAAATTCAGGCAACTCAGCGGACCCATGCGCAGTTGGTTTTGCTTCAGGGAATCTCTCTTTCAACACAAGAGCCTCAGGAGGTAAATGGCCTTCAGCAATCATTTGGAGGCGCTCTTTTGCGCCATGAACTGAGAATCGGGCTTCGTTGATCTCGACGTCGAGGATGTCTCCCTCATCGTTGACAACGGCTGCAGATTGCCACGAATACCACAGCCACATGATTCTTCCAATTCACCATTGGAATTGAATGTTGTCACTTCGATAACGGCATTGAATTTATTCCGTATGAAAAATAAAACCTTACTGCAAGCCCAACCACCATGATTAAAAGGAACATGTCGATGGTCTGCCATGTTTTGCCCTGAATGTGGGACCCTGTCTTTTCCTAGTCCTTCTGGAGACATTACGTGTACAAACTACAAATGCGGCTACACTGGTCCTGCCAATGTAAAGATGAAGATGGATGGCAAGGAAATCGACCTCTCCAAAACAAAAACGACCACCAAGGCTGAAAAGCGTGAATATGAAATCATCAAAGATTCAGATCAGCGCAAAGGTGTCCTCTCAACAGAATCGTACATGTGCCCTAAGTGCGATTGTACAGAAGTGTACTTCTATCTCGAACAAACACGCTCATCCGATGAACCAGAAACTCGAATGTTGACCTGCAAAGACTGCGGTCATGGTTGGAGAGAATACTGATCAGTAATCGCTCTCAACACGAGGAGCGAGGAAGTAGTCGACTTCTGCGGCTCCGTTTTCGAATGTGAAATTCATAGCAAGTGGGAAGTTTTCCCCGAATTGAATGGTTACATTGTCGCCAGCACCAAATCGGCGAGAGAGTGGCTCAAGGTACGTCAAGCTGTACTGGCTTCGTGCCGCACCATCACAAACAAGTTCGTCCATTTCGTCCTTGTCAAACGAGATGTTGACGGAATCTGTGTTGTTGCGCACGTGTACTTTGAACGAGGATTCGTCGATGCTAAAGTTCACGAGGTCGCCAACTTGCTTTGCAGCCTTGAGTGCCTGTCCAAGTTCTGCACCGTTCATCACGACCTTGCACGGTAGGTCCAACTTCGGTAACGAAGGAGGTGATGCCATTGTGGCGTTGTCAAGTGGACGAAGGTTGCGGACAATCTTGCCGAGACTCATGGTGAAATCGCCACCATCTTGATGGGAAATTTCAATCAAATCTCCTGAACCACCAAGCGTGGTCACTTCTCGAATCTTCTTCATTTCAAGACCAATTTTCTTCGCATCCAGTTCCCAACCATCAAACGCTGCTGCATCGACCGTGAGTTTGATCATTGCAACGTGTGATGAGTCAACGACTCGTACGGTCAATCCATCTTCATCAAAGTCAAATCTTGCATCTTCGACAACAATCATGAGTGTATCGAGAATCTTGCTAATCAGTTCTTGGCGAGCTGTGACGTTCAACATATGAGGCACCCCTGCAATTATCCTCTCATTTCGACGGCTTATGAACTTACTATTCGGCACATGCCCATTTCGCGCGTTGAAAGACCTTTCATTTGCCGACGTCTTCAAGAACCCTCGGCACAAGTGATCGACATGACTGAAGCGCTGGATATTGTCGTCATCATCATTGCGAGTGGATTAGGCATTGGCCTTGGTTGGCTACTTGCAAAGATGAAATTTTCAACGGAATTGGTACGTGCTGAAGTTGAAGCACAAGCCGCACAAGGAAACAAGGCGACCCTCGTCGCAGAAATGGAGAGTGTCGCAACCGCTGTAGCACGTCAGAATTCAGAGGACTTCCTTCGCTTGGCAGAGGAACGCCTTGGCAAGGTTCAATCCGAGGCCAACAAGGATTATGATGCACGCAAGAAGGAAGTCGAACTTCTTGTTTCTCCGATCAAGGAACACCTCGAAAAGTTGGAAAAGGCAACCAACGACATGGAAAAGAATCGTGAAGGTGCCTACCAGGGCATCAAACGAATGGTTGAAGGGTTGCAAGAGCAAACAACCAATCTTCGTGACACCAATGTCAAACTCTCAACCGCCCTTCGAGGCTCGATCAAAGCAAGAGGAAATTGGGGTCAAGTGGCACTCAAGAACATCGCAGAAGCAGCAGGCATGCTTGAGCATTGTGATTTCGATGTCGAGGTGACACTCAAGTCAGGAGCAGGGGGTGCTCGAGTGGACCTCCTGGCGAAAATACCGAATGGAGGGCATGTACCTGTTGATTCCAAGGTTCCACTGGCTGCCTATTGGGATGGGTTGGAAATGGATGATGGAGAGGCCCGTGCCCTCAAAATGAAAGAGCATGCCAACGATGTCAAGAAACACGTCAATGATTTGGCTGCCCGCGATTATCCTCGGCTACTGGAAGGAACCGATTTCACCGTGATGTTCATTCCTGCCGAACCGATTCTCTCTACGGCCTTTGAGTACGAACCATCCTTGCAGGAGTACGCATTTAGCAAGCACGTCCTCATTGTCACGCCAGTCACCCTTCTCGCTTTGTTGCGGACTGTGGGCCTCTACTGGCATCAGCAATCCATGGCTGAAAATGCACGAGAAATTCACGGACAAGCCAAGGAATTCTACGAGCGAGCAACGAAATTCAGCCACGATCTTGCAAAACTGGGCCGAAACCTGAACACCGTCGTTGGCGCGTACAACGATGCAGTAGCAACATACGATTCCCGCATCATTCCTTCAGGAAAAAAGCTTGAGGCGCTCAAGGTCACGGAAGGCATGCAAAAGACGATGGCAGAACTTCCAGAAGTTGGTTCAAGCGTACGTGACATCAAGCATCTCAAGCGAGATGACGATGATGAGTGAAGCATCTTTTTCATATGTGAGTTCCAACACGCAAGGCCATGGTGGAGCCTGTACTCAAAGAGGATGGAACGCCGTACAAGGTTGCCATTTTGATTCCAACCATCAACAATGCTGACGAACTGGCCATCGTTTTGGACAGGCTTACACAGCAGACCTACCCTGACCTCGAGATCGTCATTTCAGATTCAAAATCCAGAGACCATACCAAAGATGTGTGTGAAAAATTTGGGGCGACGTGGATTGAAGACCCATCCACAAACCGTGCCGATGCATGCAATTTCGCACTGAAACAAATGGACCATGATCTCATTCTCTTTACCGATGATGATACCATTCCACCTCTCGATTGGGCTGAGAAACTCATTCGATGGTTCAAGGATCCGGAAGTTGGAGCCGTTGGTGGACCAAACTTTGCCCCGGATGAAGACCCATTCGGAGCAAAGTGTGCCGATGTTGCTTTCTGTACCAAGTTCATGACGGCAGGCACGCGTTACGGTGCACAACCTCGTGGTGAATTGGTTCCTATCACGCACAACCCTGGTGTCAACTGCGCTCATCGAATGGAAAACCTTCGTCAAGTCAACTTCTTCGAACCCGGATGCATTGGGGCTGAAGATGTCGTTCTCGATGCGAAGATTCAGCGAGAAGGACACAAACTGTTCATCGACCCATCCAACGTTATGCCACATCGTCGACGAAGGCCCTTCAAGCCGTACATGAAGCAGATGCGGAACTACGGTTACACTCGCATGGTTGCCAACAAGCGATGGCCTGAGATTGCAACATGGTCGCACACTGCCATTGGATTCTTCCCCTGGCTTACGGTTGCTGCGATTCTCACACTGGTTGCAGGCGTTGCGACTGGTGGAGCAACCGATTATCCATGGTTCTCCATTGATGGAGAGTGGACGTTACCACGTCTCGCAGTTCATGGTACACTCGGCCTCATGGGATTCTACATCGGGCTCTCATGGCTTGGAGCTGCCATTGGAACAAGTCCTCACCGATCGATTGGAACGGTTGCTCTTGCACCACTGTTCGTATTCCTAGCGCATTGGGCCTATGGACAAGGCGTCAACAAGGCGTGGAGAGAGATTCGAAGAACGGGCGGTGCAGCTGGTGTTGGCCGCCAAATCGATGACCGTGAACGGACACTTTGAGTCGCATAATCGACGCAATGCCTTTCAATGAATGAAAGCAAGACAGCCCATGGCTGAACGAGCGCTTGGCGAGATTTCTGATGAAGAAGAAATCTGGCTGACCATACGTTCCGTTCTGACTGTTACTCGAGTAGCGGTGCTTCTCGGCACCATCATCGTATCAGAATTCTTTGAGCAATACTACATCCTTGACCTAACTGTTGCAATCTGGTCACTCATCGTAGGCATTCCCCTGTTCTTCTTTATCTCTGTCCTTATTCTCTGGGGAAACAAAGCCTTCATTCCGGCCAGCACGCAGGAACAAGTCTCAACCATACTTCGCCCGATTCTCGAAAGGACCTGATCACATTCCAGCCATATCACCGGTTTGAATGGTCCACTGGCTCGCGTAGACACCTTGGTGCTCAACCAATTCGTCGTGCTTTCCACGCTCGACCACAGCCCCATCAACCATGGCTAGAATTTCGTTCGCATTGCGAATTGTGCTCAATCGGTGGGCAACAGCGATGGTTGCTCGGCCTGAACCAGTACTGAGCAGATTCTCCTGGATGCGACGCTCTGTCTCAGCATCGAGTGCACTTGAAGCCTCATCAAGAATGAGCAGTGATGGTTTCTTCAGCAATGCACGAGCAAGGGAAACACGGGCCCGCTGTCCACCACTCAGCATGGCTCCTCGGTCACCAACCATCGTCTCAATGCCGTCTTCCAATTCCTCTACGAATTCAAGTGCTCCAGCAAGTTCCAATGCACTTCTCAAGTCGGTTTCTTCTGCGTCCATGTTGTATTGAACATTGTCACGAATGGAACCGTAGAACAAAAATGGATCCTGGCTCACAAACCCAATCGCTTCACGAACGCTCGCTAAAGTAAACGTATTGATGTTGTTTCCATTGATGAGAACTTCACCTGAATCTGGAACATAATAACGCATGAGCAACTTGAGAATCGTTGTTTTTCCTGCACCCGTGTGACCCATGACACCAAGGAATTGGCCTCCTGCAACTCTGAATGAAATGCCACTCAACACCTTGGTTGTCGTGTTCGGATAGGTGAAATGAACATCCTTGAATTCAACCGATTCAATTGGACCGAGAAGTTCGACAGCATCATCGTTGTCGACGATGGTTGGTTCCAGGTCAATGGCTGCAAAAACACGGCGAGCAGCCGCTTCACCGCGCTGCAACTGATTAACAAGGATACCGAAGATGAACATCGGCATCGTCATTCGAGTACTGATAAGGAGGAATGTGACCAACTGTCCAGTCGTGATTTCTCCTTCTTTTGCCAGCCATCCACCTGCGGTAACAAGAAGTCCGAATGCTATTCCAGCAACGACGTAAATCATCGGGATGAATCGGTTACGATCTTGACTCGCCCCCATGGCTTGGTCACGGTAAGCTCCAGATTCCCGGTTGACGCGCTCTGCTTCCCACTCCTCAGCGTTGTAGGCTTGAACAACAGAAATTCCTGAGATCAAATTCTCCAATACAGCAGTAATATCACCTGTGGATTCACGCTGCTTGCGGTATTTCCTCTGAACACTGGTCGAAAACCAATAGACGATTGGTACAATGAAAATGATAGGCCCGAACAGTACAATAGCAAGTTTCCATGACATCAAAACGAGGATGAGGAAGGCCGTCATGAAGGTGACAACGATACGAATAATCGACGTTGAAGAATCAGATACAACGTCCTCCAATTGGTTGACATCGCTCGACAACACGGCCATGATTTGTCCTGTTTGTCGCATATCGTAGTAAGAAGCCTCCATAGCAATCAATGACTTGGTTGCATCCATCCGCAAATCGTGTTGAATTTTGTAACCAAGCGTTTGCCAAGAGTATTCAGAAATTCCTTGAAAAATGGCCAAGAAAAAGAAGCCAAGGAAAATGAGTATACCGTATCCAATAGCAGGGTCGCCACCGAAAGAAGTCACAAAGGTTTGAACGATTTCGGGACCAAACAATGCACCGCCCGTGAAATAATCGACAGCCAAACCGATGGCGACAAATGGCATCAAGTCGAAGAAACGAGCCATTGCGTTTCCAAAGATACCTGCTAACACCCGTCCCGGATATCGCTTAGCGTAGGGTACAACACGCCATATTTGACGGCCAACGATCTGCGTCTTCTCGTTGATGTCGGATGGCTCCATAGCATCGCCACCACCTGAACCCATACCGCGCATAACTCGCCCTAACGAGACCCTGCTTTCAATGCTCGTTATCGATTTGAATGTGATTAATGCAAATCATTGATGAGTAACCGGTTCCAAGAGCCAATCATGCCGACTCCACGTGCACGACTATCGACCTTGCTTGTTTGTTTGATGCTCGCACAATTAGCGGCACCATTTGCGATGAGCCAACCTCTTCCTGCCATCGACGTCGACACCGATGCCGAATTGGAACTGCTTTCTCAAGTAGGCATCCTGCCAACCAAAGAACACGCTCAAGGATGGTACGACCCGGCAGAAGGCATTGGAAGCATCGACCTCCTTTACCGTCAAGCCACCATCACGCCGCTCGAAGACTGGCCGGAACGAACTCAAGAGAAGGTATTGAACGGCAATTACGTGCTTACGCACACCTATCCGGTTCCGAGCGACTGGCTTCTCGATTTAGAACAAGCGGGCATCGATTGTTTCTCGTTTTTACCAGTGACAGGATTCCATTGTGAAGTTCAAGAGAAATCGATCGATGAGCTTGCTCAACTCGATGTTGAAGGTGTTTTGCAACTCGACCCTACTGACAAAGTCCGTTCGAAGTTAATCAAAGCCATGCTTGGTGAAAACATAGGACCTGCATCCTTGTTCTACCAGTCCGATTTCGTACCGGTACACGGGGTTTTGTCCGGTAAATCCCTTCCGGATGGAATCCATGAGCGAGATGACATTCGCATCACCTACCACGTCGGCCGTTTCGCAACGTTCGATGTTGATCGCACCACAGATGCACTGTCTTGGCTTGTTGCTCAAGGAGAAATCGAATGGCTTGAAGAAAAACTCTGGGCCTTTACATCAAACGACGTTGCAGATTCGGTTCTCAAAGCTCCCGATCTTTGGTCTCAGTCCACCATGAACGGGATTAACTCCTCCTGGAACGGTGTTGATGGGAGTGGCATCGTCGTTACTGTCGCTGATTCAGGTCTTGACAGTGGTGTGAACGATTCGACCATGCACGCTGATTTTTCGGACCACATCCTCGACATCGTTTCGTGGGGCATGACTGCATCTGAGGCATCATCGTGTGGCTCCCAAGCAGATGACGGTGCGTCGGATATTGATGGCCACGGCACACATGTCGCAGGATCGGTGCTTGGCGATGGAACGAATTCCTCAGGCAACATCAAAGGGATGGCACCCGAGGCCCAACTCTACTTCCAAGCCATCGGCGTCTGGTGTGCAAATGCAGCAACAACTCCGAGTGATTATCGGTACTCTCTCAACGGACTACCGTCCAACCTGACTGAGTTGTTCAAAGCAGGTGCTGACAATGGATCACGTGTCCACACCAACTCTTGGGGGTCGTCTGTTGCCGGAGTGTACACGACGTCTTCCATGCAGGCTGATATCGCAGCTCGTGATTATCAAAACATGACCATCCTCTTTGCCGCTGGTAACAGTGGCGTC
>JBMYJV010000036.1:0-10451 GCA_049594755.1 Candidatus Poseidoniaceae archaeon | reverse complement strand
CGCAAATTGTCAAGGAGACACCTACGCCTCAAATCGACGGAAACATCACCTTCGAATGGAATGGACCAGTGACGCCCGATGGAGAACCATTCCATGATCTCTCTTACCATGGTGGACGCGTTTTGACTCGACCAACACGAGCACTGCGTTACGTAAAGCCGGATGACAGGCATCGCATCCACACACGAGACATCGCTCAACGAGTACTCCAGGGGGATACTGTGATTGTCGATCTACGAACATTGGTTCACATGGAATCGCATCAACAGGCTTGTCGACGAGAATTACGAGTTATGTGTGAACAAGTAGGTGTTGGCGTTTTTGCTCTAGATTCTGAGGATAAGTTGTTGATGATTCCAGGAGCAGATGTCGTTGTTGATATTGAAAAGCACGAGCTGGGACTTACGCGTCTGCTACGCGTATCCTGAGGTGAAGTAATGGACAGGCGTCAGCAATTCGCAGGTTCATATCTTGAACTGTTTACATCATCGATGTTGTTCTTCATCGCCTTGACCTTCCTACTTGCATGGCTAACATTTTTTTCTCCTTACGAATTGTTCGAGAACACAGATCGTCTTGAAGTGATGAACTTTGTTCTCATTACGCTTTTTGCATTAGGGCCTGTCATGGCCATACTTGCAGGTATTGCATTTGATACGTTGCCGCTCGTGTACAACGTCCCATCCTTCGAACGGACAACAATGCGTCACTTTTTGCAACTCAACGGTCTTGGGCAATTGTTCATTCACGTTGGCATATACATCGGTAATTGGGCTGTATTCATTGAATTCTCAGGAATTGGTATCGTTTTGATGTGCCTCGCCTTACTAACGCTTACATCATCATCGATTGATATTGTCAAACAGAGGAGTAACTCTGGAGAGGTTGGAATTTTCTCATATTCCCCAGGATTGGTCCTCGTGTTCTGCTCATTGTTCATCGTCGCTTCATGGTTTATGCGTGAAGTCGATGGCATGATCCAAGTTGGTGTTGCCTTTATTGTAGGGATTTTCTGCATGATGATGATGTCAACAGTCATACTCTCGCATTTTAATCGGAGGCTTGGTTGGAGTACAACCAATCCGAAAACCCTGCCTGTTCGATTCCTCACCCTTATTCTTCTTGGAGTTGCTTACATCGTGGCGAGTTTCCTACGAGCAAGAGATTCGATATCAGAAGATGTCATCGATATCGGCTTTGCAGTTCTTCTCTTGAACGTATTTTTCATGATGAATCCGTTGAAGGTTTTCCGACTATCGATTGGCAAATTTGCAAAACCACATTCCCGATTTGTATTCATAGGATACTTCCTGTTACCCCTGCTCGCACTCGTTTCAATCGCCCCTATTTGGACAGGACATGAAGGCATAGCAAACATTCAACCAACGCATTGGTTGTTGATTTCCTATTCGTGTTTCTTCGTCGTTTGCGGGTTCGCTATTTTCCTTCACGAAGATCACTTGCACTATTCTCCATCGACACGGATAACACACTGGCATCTGGTGTTGATGTTCCTTGCTTGTGGCGTTCTCATGACATGGTCACTCTATGACGGAGCCGTACTTTTGGATGGAGAGTACTTACCGGTGTACATTTGGATTGGAACACAAAGTGTTGCATCCCTCTTGCTCGCCATCCTGTTTATTCGACACACTGTGTTCCCATCCGACAACTGGCATCGAATGCCGATGTTTTACGACCGACTCATAGAAAGCAACGATTGAACATCGTCCAACAAGTCGAGAGAAGACTGAGTAAATCCTAGCACTGTCGATTCTGTGCCTTCAATCAATTGAGCGTATTTCCCCATCATACCAGCCAAGTCATAGCCACCGGCTTTACCGACCCAAGAGTCTGATTCGATGAGTTCAACCAGTGCATCATCGGAGAAGTCCTCGATTTCAACAACTGCGTGTTCAACACTTGAGTGCCAATTGCCCATAGCTTGCACCATTGTTGCGGACCATACACGGTGACGGCGGCCACGCAACCTGAGAAGCATAGCAACAGCTTGTTCCCTCGAGGCTGGTTTTCCAAGTGCAGCTTGTTCGTCATCAGGATCTTCGACGAGCGTATCTGAAACGACGAAGACATCGAACTCGTCTTTGAACACGACAGCCCTTGCTTTGCGTGAAACAACCTCTATGACTTGTTCGGAGAGAATCTGCCGAGGCACAGATTCATCCACCCCTTTGAGTGCGACTTGTTCGACGTTTGCATAGCGCTGACGAAGAATGGCGCCCCGACGTTCAGATGCAGAAGCCAAAAGGATGCGCATAAGTGAAACACGTCATATCAACCACATCAGATTTTGCAAACAAATCGGGGGTGAATTTCAAGTGTTGAATCGTATTCCTTGATATTGAGGCGGAACAATGGACATCATGGAACGAATTCCCACACACGTTGAAGGACTTGATGAGAACATGCAAGGTGGTATTCCGAAGGGACACATCTGCATCGTCGCAGGTACGTCTGGTGCCATGAAGTCAAGTGTCACCTTCTCAATGCTCTACAACGCCGTATTGTATGGTGAAACGAGTGGGATTTACGTCACGCTCGAGCAAGGAAAAGAATCCTTGCGAGCGCACATGTCCAACATGGGCATGAATGTTGATGATCCTCGTGTCCGCAACCGAATTGCTATCATCGATCTTTCTGACCTTCGTGTCCAACTCGACGAACAAGGCATGAGTAACCGTGTTGATTGGATGGGCCAATTGATCAAACAACTTACAAATTATCGAAAGTCCATCGGTTTTGAACTGCTTGTCTTCGACTCGCTTGGTGCGTTCTTCACCCTCACCAAAATGGAGAACCCGCGTGACGAAATTTTCAGGCTTTTTGAAGCCGTGCGTCGTCTCGAACTGACGTCGTTCTTTATCTGTGAAATGACGGGTGAAAACCACAAACAATTTGGCGAGTACGGCGTAGAAGACTATCTTTCAGATGGTGTGATTCATCTCGTGATGGATCGAAAGGAAGACAATGTTCAACGAAAACTCGGTATTATCAAGATGCGTCACACACGGCATGCATTGGGTTACAAACCATTCAATTGGAAGCAAGAAGAACAACGCTTCACAGTTCTTTGATCATTCAACCGTCACTGATTTCGCAAGGTTACGAGGACGGTCCACGTCATTATCGAGAGCGAGTGCTGCATGATAAGCAATCAATTGCGTCGGAAGCACACTCAGCAATGGAGTCAACATTGGGATTGTTGATGGAATTGGAATGCTCACATCCGCAATTTCAGAAATAGGATCCCCTTCCTCATGTATCAGGATGATTTTTGCACCACGTGCCTTACACTCATGGATTGCATTCAGAGTTTTATCCTGGACGCCATCGTTTGGAGCAATGACAACTACGGGTGAATTTTCTTCAATCAATGCGATTGGTCCGTGCTTCATCTCGCCAGCGGGATAGGCAAGACACGGAATGTACGCAATCTCCATCAGTTTAAGGGCGCCTTCAGAAGCAACTGGCGAAGAAATACCTCTCCCCAGAAACAGAACACTTTTCGCCTTGGTAACCAATTCAACAGCCTGTTCAATTGGTCCAGGTTGTTCGATGTACGTTCGTATCTTTTCAGGGAGCGTACGCATTTCACGAATGATTGATTTTCCCTTGGTCTTTGAAAGATGACGGCTTCGACCGAGTTGTAGAGCGAACAAGGCAAGGGCTCCGACCATGTTCGTGAACGCCTTTGTTGAAGCAACGGATTGTTCTGGTCCAGAATGGATGTAGACGCCCTTACCGCATTGCCTTGCAATACTCGAACCGACAACGTTCACGACGCCATAGACATCGGCCCCCTTTCGTTGAATTTCCTTGACCGCTGAGAGCGTGTCGGCTGTTTCTCCTGATTGAGATATCGCCAAATGGAGCGCTTTTGGATTGATGACTGGGTCGTTGGCATTGAATTCACTTGCAACATGGGAAACTGCAGGGATTCTTGCCCATTGTTCAATCAGAATCTGCCCGATCTGAGCGGCATGCAAAGCCGTACCACACCCAATCAAACGGACGTGAGGAATTTGTGCAAGATCCTGAGGTTGTACCTGCAGGCCACCCAATACCGATGTCCCCTCAGCATGACGTAATCGACCCGAAATACAGTGCTGCAACGATTGAGATTGTTCGTGAATTTCCTTGAGCATGAAATGTGGATATTCTCCCAATTCGCTTTCTCCCCATTCTTCTTCCAACTGAAGGAGGTGGGATTCAACCTCTTTGCCATCCGTTTGCATGACTTGGAAATTGTGCGCATCAAGCTTCGCAATTTGTCCATCTTCAAGTGCAACCAGTTGATGTGTATGTTCCCGGATTGCATGAGGGTCACTTGAAATGAACATCTCGTTGTTTCCTCGACCAATGATGAGAGGTGAACCATTGCGAGCGCAGAGCACATAGTCGTATTCTTGAAACAGGACGCAAACGCCCCAGGTTCCTCTGACCATCGAGAGAACATTCTGAAGTGCCTCAAGCGGCTCTTTACCTTCTTCAAGAGCCATCGCAATGTAGTGACAAAACACCTCAGAATCTGTTTCCGAGTTGAGGCGAACGCCTGCACGTTTGAGACGCTTACGAAGAGCATCGGAATTCTGTAGGATACCGTTGTGAACGATTGCAACTTTCCCATCATTGCTGATGTGAGGATGGGCGTTTTCTTTTGTGACTCCACCGTGGGTTGCCCAGCGTGTGTGAGCAATGCCCATCGAACCTTTGATATTCGGTAAGGATGAAGCCATGTCTGAAATTTTTCCGATGTCCTTGTAGGATTGCAATTTCCCATTCTTGACAACAACACCGCTCGAGTCATAGCCTCGATATTCAAGACGTAACAATCCCCTAACAAGCAAGGATGAGGCGTTTCGGTGACCAATGTAGCCAAAGATTCCACACATAATATCACTTCAAAGATTGAATCTTTCCGAGCAGATTGGACACGTGACCTGAGCCCGCATCAAATCGGTTACCGGGAAATTAGCGCCACAAGAAGGGCATACCGCCTGACGACGAAGAGGAGGTAAATCTGCTAACGGAGGTAGCATATCTGGCTCGAGTTCAGCCACGGGTAGAGGTTGTAATGCCTCCGCAACCGGCACCTCTGGTAACGATGTTGGAGTTGGTAACGGAGGCAATCCTTTGGAGACAATCTCTGCTATCTCACGATCTTGTTTCCTCTTCATGCGACGATTCAAGCGTGCATTGCCTTCACCAGCAATGCTCTTTGCTTCGAGTTCATCTGCAAGCGTAGGCTCTTCCATCTCGACCTGTAGAGGAGGAGTAATAGGGACTGTAGCAACCAATTCTTCCTCTTGTTCATCCTCTTCAACCTGAACGAGGATAGCGACTTCATCTTCCTCAAGGATAGCTGCATCGACGGTATCATCCTTCTTTTTACCAGAACGAAGAGAAATAACGACAAGAACAAACAGAAGAAACAGAACCGAAACAACACCAAGCAAAATCCGCATCTTCATCTCATCCGAACCAGGGAGGGGTTCCAGCAACTGTTCGAGCAACGACTTCGGTTCGCTCGGTTCCTGTGGCGTATCCATCAAGAATTTCTGCATTGAGAAACGACCTGTTGGTGAAACTGTGAACAAGATAGCATCCTGATTGTTCATACTGTAGCCAAGCAAACTCTTCTTTTCGGAAACAATGTTGGCTAATCCAACGACTGGGACGTTGCCAGAGGGCGTATCCTCCGTGGTCAGAATACCATAACGAGACACTTCACCAAGGACTGTGATCTCGTTGTAAACGACTTCAACCATGTCTTGACGTTGATTGAAGATGAGGGTGGTAGAACCTGGCGCCGAGGTTTTAATCGCTTCCTCGCTCCAAGCGCCTTCAGTTGCAAGCACAGCGATGTTCGTGTCTTTTCCAGAGCCTTCAATCCAACCTGCAAAGAAGAATTTGTTGTCATCGGCGGAGAGAATTCCGAGTTGTGCAGAATGGGCCTCATCACCAATGGACGCTTGATAATCCCATTGTGTTAAATCAAGATCACCACGCGTGTACATCAGACCTGTTCGCTCCACTCCGGTTACATCATCACGAAGTTCTTGGAAAAGAATGTGTAAGACACCTTCATCAAGCAAGGTTGCAAGTTGATCGCCATCAGCAGGATGGATATCGATTACCGGAACGTGTGTCCTCATACTGGTCCAATTTTCTCCAACATCTGGTGTCGATGAATGGATACTAAAAATTGACGTCAAATCGGACCATGAACCGCCGGTTGAGATGTTTCTGAAGTATCCTGAAAGAACAACCGTTCCGTCTTCTTGCGTCAAATCGAGCCCCCAATATTGACCCTCGGAAATTTTCAAAGGCGTGAGGTGATGATGAACAGGCAGCATTTGGCCTGTTGATGAAAACGAGGTCATGGCGATATCATTGAGGAAATATCCTTGCTGCGATTGCGTACGGCTCGTCCAAACAGCATGAACGAGACCATCTTCGCGAACCATAACATCGATTTCTCCACCCCAGTTTGTATCAACGACTGTGTCCGTCAAAAGCTGCAAATCCTTGCTGATGGAACGAACATGAAGTTCACCATCGATGGTCGTGAACAGAAGTGTTGACGATTCAATACCTGCAAATGCAACTGGGTATTCGGAATCAGAAAGGGAGAGAGTCGAGCTGCCTTGGCCTGATGCAACATCACTGACAACCACAGTGAATGTGTGTTGGCTGAATTCGCTCTCAACGCCATCACCGGTGAGGGTGGCCTTGTATAGGACTGCTCCGATCTGATCACTCATATCTCGGAATTTGACCACTTGAGATCCCGATTCGGCGGTAGCGCCCGGAATGAAACTCACTCGTTCCTCGTCAATACTCTGCCAACCTGCATCCGGAACCCAATACTCCAGCATCATGTCCAACGACACAGCATTCGATTGGCCGAGGTTATCCACTCGTATGTTTATCTGATATTCCTCATCGGCGAGGGGGATGTTCGGGATTGTTGTTACAGAACCAGGAAGGAATCTGAGAACAGGTTGATTTGGACGTTCAAGTATCTCGAATGGGAAGGTAAGTGTATTGTCATCTGGCTCTAAATCGCCTTGAGCATTGTTCGGATCGATTTCAAGCATGACATTATGCAAACCAGCAATGCTTGCTTGCCAGTATAATGTAACGGAAACGGATTCACCTTTTTCCAAGGATGGTATGAGGCCTTGCGAGGGATAGACTTCGGAATCTTCACCAGGCGCAGTAAGGCGGACAAAAATGTCTGTGGCATCTTTGTCACCAGCATTGTACACATCAAACCTGAGTTCGAGTAAGCTTCCTGCATAGGCTGTTTCTGCAGGCAGTTTCTGGTCAAAAATCTCGACTTCTCCCTGGAAACGCAGTGATGGTGCAGGATCGACATTGTCAATTGTATAACTTCTAGATGCGATAGGGCTGATGTATCCGGTCTTGTTAACCATACGGAGGAAGAGTTCACGATAACCGTCATCAGCTTCAGTTGAATCCCAATTAAACGACCACGAATCGGTTCCATCTTGACCCGCGCCATCGTATGTCGTCAACGTAGTACCTGTCTTCCAGTCCCCATCATCAATTTTGTACTCGATTCGATCGTGCTCGACACCTGCAACTTGACCTGTAATCTCAACCAGCCCTGACAGTACGTTGCGAGCGATTGGTGTTTCAAGAGTCAAACTCGTTCTTGATAATTGGAAATATCGCACTGCAACTGTGGATTCGTTCTTTTCTGCGTCTTTTGCAACAGCATAGACAAAAATTTCCTGATCATCGGACGCAATCCATGAGTCTTGCAATTCAAGATCGTAAAACCAGTAATCTGTCGAACCGTTGACAACTGTCCAATCGAGAAGCGTTCGAGGAGGTTTGTCGTTCTTACCATCTTTTGGATTGTTGTCGCGGAAAGTGAAGTTCTGTACGATTTTAATTTCCACTCGGTCGTAAGCGACCTCGGTTGTGTTGACATCGCCTGAGATACGAGTGATGGAATCGGACATGACCCATGTGCCATTGACCGGGAATGAAACGTTGACATCGCTCGAGCTCGCTCGAAGACCATTGTCACAAATCTGGCCTTTTGCGAAGGCAATAGCACATGAGGCATCGATGATTCCGTAACCAAAGGTCTGGTTCCAGCGAGAAACACTCTCATCTGCAGGTTCGCCACGTGGTTCAGAGGTTTGACGAATGATATCTTTGACTTCTTCTGGACTGAGACCCGGCTTTGCTTCAAGGAGGAGCGCAATCACCCCAGAGGCAATGGGTGTTGCCATACTTGTTCCCGACTGTTCAGTGTATGCAGCATCGGCGAGAGCGGCAGGTGTACCTGGAATTGGTAGCGATGCGGCGTGCTGAGCCGATGTGATGTTTGAACCGTACGATGTGATATCGGGCTTCTCCTCATCCCAATCATCACCATCGTTGTCGGAAAGCCTTGGACCATAATTGGAGAAATCCGAGATGAGATCATCTGACCGGACAACAGTGTCTCTGTCATCCACGGAACCAACGGTAATGGCTCCGTCTGCGCTCCCTGGAGATGGAACTCGGTTTGTTCCATCGTTTCCAATCGCAACCACACAGACAATGCCAGCTGCCGTTGCTTGGTTGACGAGTCTCGCCTCAGCGCCAGAACCATTGTCACCAGGATCGTTTGGTAACAAAGGGCCTCCGCCTACGGAACCATAAGACATGGATGCGATTTGAATCCCAGTGTACGTTGAATTCACACCCCAGTCCGTGTTGACGTTGTTGATCATCCACTGTAATCCACGTAGACTAAACTGTGAGTTGGTACCTCCAGCATCGGTCAAGACCTTGATGTCGATGAGTCCTGCACCTGGGGCAGTGCCCATGTGAATCTTCGAGGCATCCCCCGTGCCAAGCGCTGAGCCAGCGACGTGGGTGCCATGACCATTGCCGTCATCAGGGTCTGTGTCTCCTGATTCATCCGGTGTCTGACTTGTTGCATCATAACCTGCGATCCATTTTCGGTCGGAGTAGGTGGTAGCGTCTGCATCCGGCGCATCGTTAAAATCGTCGAAGTCGTTGAGAGAGCGATGTTCATTGTCGACACCAGTATCAAGAACAGCGATTATGACACCGGTACCGGTGTAGCCTTGTTCATGCGCTGTGTTGGAATAATCATCCGATGGGCGGGCTAAGGCTGCACGCGATGCGTTGTTGTTGTTTGGCACCATAACATTCTGCATCTCAATGACAACAACGCCGTTGAGGTGGTAAATGTCCATCAATGCCGAAACAGGGACCTTGTCAACAGCGATCGCGTCGATGCTATGAATGGTTTCAAAGAAGGCACCTTGCTCTTGTCCAACCCATCCATGACGCTCAAGTGTTGAGCGAAGGTTGTCCTCTTCCACACCGGTTGGATTCCATGCGTAGTCAACAACGATGGCCACTGTTTTCCGTCCATCGGGCCCGATTATGGCCGTGGGCGACATCGAATCAAGCCCACTTAGAACTCGTTGGAGACGGTCGTCCATACCGTTCCAATCAAGATCGGGCCCATATGCTTGCCACCAACCGTATTCCATTTGAGCTGTGCGACCATCTCTGTCGAACGTTCGTAACGGACGGTCACACAGTTCCTGTCCACACATGAGAGGAGGCAAACCTTCGACCAGAATTGGCGGCGCATGCGTTGGTTCTTGAGCTTCAGGGAGCGTTTCTATCGCCTGAATTTGCGATGCCATTGGCAACGAAAGCATGAGCAAAACCAAGAACAATGCCTGCCTTGAATTCGAGTAACGGGACCATCCGCTCATAATCGCCATTTCAGACCACAAATCGATATATTTTGATGGTATCGCTTCAACGTGTGTTGATTGGCCCTGATTATCCATGCTTTGGCCATGACAAGTGCTTCGGTTCTTTCGAGCATTGCAGTTGGGGTCCTGTACGGCGTTCGACCATGCCCAATGGGGCGAGGCAAACAGGGCAATCACCAGCCTCAGCAATGTGTTCCATCCACGCAATTCGCGTTTCCGCCTCATCTCCAGCTTCCTTCAATTTTCGAAGTGGCTCGCGTAGGTTCTTCGGAACGTCAAGTCCAAGTTCTGTCCATGGGTCGTCGATGTTCGATACATCAACCATGGTTGATTTGATCTGGTCAAATCCGGCTCGAGAATGCCCGAATCCTTTCGGCCCTCCATCAACAACACCCATTGGGTATGGCCCGCCTCTGGCCACCAAAGGAAGCAGAGCGTAAGCTGCGACAAATCCTCCAATGTGCGCCATGTGGGCTACAGTGGAATAACCCCCTAGCCCAACGGTATTGAACGCCCGTACCAACTCAAATCCAAAATAGAACAAGGCAATAATGGTCACCGGCCATGGGCGAATCAAGATGAGAGGAAATGGAATTTCATCACGAGGCCAGCCAGAGAGGTATGCTCCGAGCAGACCGTATGCAG
>JBMYJV010000035.1:0-10507 GCA_049594755.1 Candidatus Poseidoniaceae archaeon | reverse complement strand
GCTGCTTATTCTCCTTGGTGTTTGGACGACGTGGACTTCTCGTCCAGCTCCGAAAGGAAGTCGTTCGGTCCGTCCATCGGTGCTTGTTTTGCGCGGTTCTGCCGCTGCAACAGCCATTGGTATCGCAGTATGGTTTTCGAGCCTGTCCTACCCATTCGTATCAGGATTGGTCAGTACCTTCCCTGCAATTTTCTTAACTTCGATGATTGCATTATGGCTTGCACAAGGCCAAGATGTTCCTCAGGGTGCAGCAGGACCGATGATGCTCGGTGGGGCGAGTGTTGGCGTCTATGCCGTCGTTGCCATTGTTCTCTTTCCAATGCTCGGGCCGGTTATGGGTTCGATTGTCACCTGGTTGATTTCGATCGTTGCGTGGACCATTCCGGCCTACATCTATCTTCAATGGCGTCAATCGTTGACAAGCCTTGACCAACGTTCCGAAGCAGGAACGTCAACGATCTCGAGTTGAAGAGATTCAACGCCTTTGATTTGTGAAAGATGGCGACGTAAGGCTCGTGCATCGATGAGACAGCACGGACAATGCGGCCGTGAGGGTTGATAGCGAATACGAACATTGCCTTCTTCGGAGATGTTGACCGCTTGGACATAGGTTGACTCTGTGAGTGGCTTGTCCATGTGTGGATCTTGCCAATTTCCCATCGCTTTAACCAAGCGACGCTGAAGCTTTTTCTGCAGACGATTCATTCCTTCTTCGCCTCTTCAATCATCGCTTCCGCTTCAGGCAAACGCAGGTTTTCGAGACGTCCCTCAGCTTCTTTCAATTCGGCTTGACATCGTTCGAGCAATTTCGAACCTTCTTCGAAACGTTCGAGTGTGGCTTCCAAATCCATTCCGCCTCGTTCAAGTTCTGCTACGATGGCTTCCAGTCGTCGTAATGCATCGGAATAGGTCTCTTCGGTCATGTTTCTTCCTCGTGTTGTCGTATGTTGTCAATGTTTGCGTCGGCTTCACCGTCCGCAAATTGGAGTGATACATTCTGTCCTTTGCTGAGTTTCGAAACGCTGGAGATGACGTTTCCATCACCATCAACACCCATCATGTAACCTCGTTCAAGGACGCGTTTTGGATGAGAGATTTGCAAAGCATTTCCAAGGACAGCAAGCCGCTGCTTGTGATATTGGAGTGCGGATGTGGTGCGCTGTTGAAGATCGTTCCCGAGTCGTTCGAGATGACGCACTGCTTGAGAGAGGCCTTTGCTTGGAGCGAGTTGCAATCGAAGTTTGAGTTGTTCAAGTTGTTGACGTGCATCGTTGAATTGGCGAAGGGAACCCTGCAACATTCGATCTTCACAATCCATGAGATAGGCCAAATGGTCGTCCACCAACGGTATGCAACGTTCAACAGCATGACTTGGTGTTGAAGCTCGAACATCAGCAACGAGGTCACTGACGAGGATGTCCGATTCGTGTCCAACTGCAGAGATCACAGGCATGGGCATGGCAGCAATAGCACGGGCTACAGGTTCGAGGTTGAAGGCCCACAAGTCCTCTGGAGAACCGCCGCCGCGACCGACGATCACAACGTCGCATGGTGGGAGTGAGAAGGTATCTGCGATGTTGTTTCGGCTGAGTTCTCGTGCAACGGCGAGGCCTCGAACAAGTTCCTCAGCAGCACGGTCACCTTGCACCGTGACGCCTACCACAGTCGTTCGGATTCCCGGCCATCTGGATTGCGACAGTTGCAACATATCCGCCAAGGCTGCAGAACCTTTTCCTGTCACAATCACGAGATGTTTTGGGAACGATGGGAGTGATTTGCGTGGTCGATCAAGTACGCCTTCTTGACGGAGTTGAAGCAGAAGTTTCTGCTTCTGTTGTTCCAATGCCCCAATCTTCTGGATGAGCTCGATACGTTCGACTACAATTTGCAGTTGCCCTCGTGCCGGATAGAGATCAACACTCCCAATGACGAGAACTTCCTGTCCATCTTTGATTCCATCTGGGATTCGGCAGCGTCCTTTCCAAATGACTGCACTAATTTGACCACCATCGTCTCGTAGACTGAAGTAGGTGTGGCCTGAAGGATATGGCTTCCACTGACTGATTTCACCTTTGAGTAAACAATGCTGATTGCGATCATCAGAGCGTAATCGTGCTCGTAATGCTTGGACAAAC
Source organism: Candidatus Poseidoniaceae archaeon (assembly GCA_049594755.1). Lineage (GTDB taxonomy): Archaea > Thermoplasmatota > Poseidoniia > Poseidoniales > Poseidoniaceae > MGIIa-L2. The sequence goes on along the minus strand of JBMYJV010000035.1, from coordinate 8,372 downwards.
TTGCCAACTGGGGTTGGTTCAATTTCGTCCATGTTCTCCCTTGATGTCCAAGGTTCTTGAACTCAACTCAAGGGTCGTTCATGCGTCGGTGAAAGGCTTGACGCTTCTCGACTTCTTCGAATTTCTTCTTGAGTTTTCGAACGAGAAATCGGCCTGCAATGTACAATGCGATTGAATTGATGACAAGAAGGACCCATTCGATACCTCCCCATTCCTCAAACATCCATTCACCTCAGAGCGGGGGTCTCACATCGATGTCAACGTCTCCTGATGGACAACCAATGCATCCAAGACGCGCTTGTTCCTCAACCATCTCCTCATCAAGACCTGGTGGAAGTTCCTCAGGGAGTGGAACATCGCCTTTGAGGAGCGTAATCATACAGGTTCCACACGTTCCTGATGTACAATTTGTAGGTATCACAACACCTGCAGTCTCAGCCAATTCGGCGAGAGGTACATCTGGCTCAACGATGGCTTGACCGAGGAGTTGAACGCCACGGAAAAATCGAACCACGGCAGGCTGAGTGATGGTTCCACCTCAACGGCCTGGCTTGTTACGGGTCCAACGTCCCGTTTGCTTGTTGAAGAACAATCCTGCCTTCTTCATCCACTTGTTGAACTTGGTTGCACCAGCACCGGTGCGGAGAATGAAGTCTTCTCGGTCTTCTTGTGCTTGGATGTAGCCCTTCACCGCAAGGGTTTGGTCAATCCAATCGTTGATGTCCATCAGACCGCCACTGAGACCAGTGGATTCGATTTCAGCACTGATGAGATCGGCTGTTGCTCCAGTTGCTTCGAGATCCTTACGGAGTTGCTCGTTCACATCGGCAAAGCCCATGTTCGCTGGTTTCGGAGGAACAGGATTTCGTGGAGGCTTGTCGACATCGATTGTGATTCGAGAACCGTTTTCGAGGCGAGTGTTGACCATATCGCTGAGTGATGGCGTGAAACTGGTTTCACATTCCCAGCAGATGAGAGCGAAGTCTTCGCTTCGGTCCATGTCTCGAGATTGACGAGGATCCATCTCATCTCCACATTCTGGGCAAGCGTGGAAAATCAAGGCAGGAACGTGCTTGCGACGGAAGTCGACAATGTCTTGCGGCGTACCTTCAAGCTCGAGCATTTCGTGGTCACGAGCGGCTTCTAGGCCACGGGTTTCGAGTTGGTCTCGAATCTTGACCTTCTGGTCGTCCTTGCCTTCATCATCAAGGCTGTTCTCAAGTTTAACAATGAGCTCAACGGTTTTACCGAGACGGTTCATGATGAGTTTCTTGTCCTTGAATGCAGTAACCTTGGCGAGTTTGATGCGCTCTTTCTGCTCTGCAAGTTCGCTCAGAACGTCCTTCTGCTTGCGCTTGAAACGCATCTCTTCGATACGACTTTCTTGCTTGCGATCAGGTGCGAGAACCTTGGCCAAGAATCGTTCTTTACCGTGGCTTTGTGGTCCTTCTGCGATAATGCTGATGACACCTTCAGCAATGTCTTGCTTGAGGCCATAGTTTTCGACGAGCTTTTCAGCATCGATCTTTTTCAAATCGCCAATTTTCAAACCTGCATCAGCGAGCAGTTGTGCGGTTGAGTCGTCGATACCTCGACGAAGTAGTGCAAGATAGGTGTCTTTCTTTGCCATATCATCCCCTCCGACAATGTCAGCCGAGGGGACCTTCCTAAGAAAACCCTCCCCCGCTATTGTTTACTCTTAATCATCACATCGAGCCTTTTTCAACCTTCTCTGCAAGTTGAATCCAATCGTCCAACGTCAATTCTTCAGGACGTGCATCCATTATCTCCAATTCCTGGAGTGATTGCATGGCATCCTTCCATCGCTGAGCATGCCATCCTTTGATTCGCGAAATACGCTTAGGCGCCCTCTTGAGGGTTGAGCGAATCTTCTTTCGGCGTTGTTCAAATGCAAGATGAATCGTTTGCCGTACCAGTCGCTTATCGACTGAGAACGCTTTGTTGTGTGGGCGCAACTCGATCACTTGGGATTGGACGGCAGGCTGAGGGCTGAAATGGTGTGGAGCAACCATATGATGTTCGATGACATCCCAATCCAGTGCAACGGTCATACCGAGCGAACCTACGTCTGCAGGGTGGTTCATTGACAGGCGTTGGCCGAATTCATGTTGCACCATAAGAACGACTTGTTCCAACACGCCTTCGTGCTTTTTGAGATGCCGAGTGAGTTTTTCGATCAAAGGAGATGAGATTTGGTAAGGAATGTTTGCAACGACTTTGGTGATGTTCGATGGCCATGCAGCGTTCAATGCATCATCATGATGAAGGATGAGTTGCTTCGAATTCTGTTCTTCACGAAATGCTTCATCGAGGTGCAAAACGGGAGCATCATCGATTTCGATGGCTGTAACGTTTGCACCAGTCTTGAGTAGGTATTGGGTGAGAGTCCCGGGCCCTGGGCCGATTTCGAGAATGTGGTCGTCATTGTTCACTTCAGCAATTGCAACCATGCGTTCAAGCATCGCATCATCGATGAGAAAATGTTGGCCTAAATCGGTGTTTGGTGGTTGATAGGCCCGTAGACGGTCAACCAATTCACGTGCAGATTTCATGCATTCACCGGGAACAGGTGGTCGATGAGGCGAGGTTGAAGTGTCCGATCTTCGACTTCAGAAAAGAATCGACGTGCCAGAAGTTCAGCAGAATCAATGCCACATTTTTCGTTCAACTCTTGCATGGATGAGAAGCCAGAGGAGCCTCGCAACTCAGCCATTTGCAAAGCCTTCTTGTTGCCAATACCTGCGAGAAGTTCGAAGGCGTGTTGTTTCAAAGAGAGATTTCCTGCTTTGTTGAAGAAGGCATCCACGAAGTGCTTTCCATGTTCCTCGACAAACAACTGGATGATGAGTGGAAAGTCCATCTTGGCTGAGTTGGACATTTTGTCCATGCGAGCTCCTCCGAGGATGGATCCTGAAGGCGATCCTTTGCCATCGCCTCCGACGTAGATACGCATGCTTGGAAGCAATGCTTCACTCGATTCAATGGCAATTCGGCAAGGAATGACGGTGTCTTCAGTGAATCCAGTCACAACGCCTTCGGACATATCGTGTTCAACAACTCGGACCCACTTTGCATCGTAGAGGGGTTGTCCATCTCGACGGCGTTGTTGCGGTCGTTGGTTGCCTCTGTTGTTGCGACGCTGGTTTGAGCGTTGTTGAGGGCGTTGCTGACGTTGCGGTTGTTGCTCAGGTTTCTTCTGAGGCTTTGGAATCTCTTTGCGACCGGTAGCAGGAGGAGGCATGGAGGTGTCAACAGTTGGCTTTGCCTTGTTGAATTTACGAGGTGTGTAATCACGGCCAGGGCGGCTCATGCCAATCACTTCCGGTTATGTTGTTCATTCAATGCCAACGTGTTGTCGAACGAGTTCGATAACAGCGTTGATGTCTCCATCGTCGATGGATGCTCGACGGCTGGCCATAACGGCCTTGATTTCAATTTCACTGAGCGGCATAAGTTCAGCAAGCTTTGCAGCGAGTTCTGGGTACTTCTCGAACGCTGGGAGTTCAGCGATGGCGTTCTTGAGTGCTTCAAAGACAGCAGCATCGGTCGCGTATCCATTACGGTTGTCGCTTGCTGCCCACTCAGCGTGGAACAATGCAGCGCGCTGCTCGTAGGTCAAATCTCTTCGACGCTCTTGAGCACTCATCAAAAGATCTCGAACGGTAGCAAAATCGACGATTTTCTCTTCTTCAGTCATGGTGATCACTCAAGAGGGCGGAGGTGTTCTGGGCGGGCGATGACAGTCTTCTGCATGTTTCCGTCCTTCACGGAGACAACCCAAGCGACACCTTGTCGCTTCTGGATGAATCCTGTACGGCCGTGGAATCGGCGGTGAGGCATGCCCATTTGTTGGCTACCGTCCAAGACGATTGCAACGCGGTCACCCTCTTCGTAGTTGTGCATAATGCGGTTGATGTACGTTCGAGAACGGTCTTTTCGTCGTCGACGAAGGATGCTTCGTGTCCCTACTCGTTGTCCCTTGGATCGCTTCATTTTAGTGACCTCCATGGTTCGAAACTTGCATTACGCTGATTCGATGCATCTCTGCGACCTACCCACTGCATATAAGCACCGCGATGAATCAAGTCCACTCAATCAGCGTGGATATCTCCAACATCGAGCCATTCAACCGTGCATTTTGCCTTGATGAGCGAGGCGATGGAAGGTTGTGTTCGACCATCATCACCGTGAACGGTTTCCTTGACGTAGGTACCTGATTCACAACGAAGCGTGAATTCGACGGAAATGTTGCCCATATCGTTGATTTCGACGCTTGCATCACGTGTTTCGATGACTTTCCGACGTCGCACAAGATCAGCTCTACGGTGTGCCACACGTTCGGGTGTTCGTTGAGCAAGATTCACGCCTTCGAGCTTCTCAACGATGTCAAGAATGGTCGCTTCATCCGGTAGAGGAAGCATCTCGACTGGCTCTGGATTGGTTGCAAGTAGGTTGGCAATCAGTTCAGCCTTCACACCCTTCTCTGAGCACTTACGCTCGATGCACAATTCGACAAGTTCCGCTTTCTTCAATTTCTTGAGGTCGTCCTCATCGAGAATCGTGATTTCGACTCGCTCGAGTGGTTTCTTTGGGTTGTCTTTCTTGTCCCCTCTACGACGATGTTTGCGACGACCTCGTCCACGTTGTTGGACGTCTTCTTTTGTCAAATCCAGCGGTGCAGTAAGCACGTCGAGTTCTGGTTTGGAGAGTGGTTCGACAAGGAAACGAATCGTGTAGGATTTCTCAGCCGGCGTATCCTTGACGCGCACAACTTCGCTACGATTGGATCGGCGTACATCGGTGATTTCAATCGAGCCTTTGGCACGTTCATTGACGGCCTTCATCGCTGACTCGTAATCGATGTCCCATCGCTTTGGCTCCTTGATTTCGAGAACGAAGGGTCGTCCTCGACCAAGGCATCGAACGTCGATGTCTTCTCGGCCCATTCCGTGGAAGGCATGTTCACGACCTTCGAACAATTCGATGATTGGGTTGCCGATGAGATCTTGAACGCTTGAAGGATATTGTTGCCCAGTATCGTCGCACTTGGCACAACCCCGTCCCTTGCAAGCACGACAAGGCCAGCGTGTTTGTGGAATGCCGCGTTCGTGTTTCTTGTAACGCCCATAGATGTAAGCACTGCGAACATCGAGTGTAACGGTGAGGGTCAGAACATCAATCAGTGCCAAGATATCGGGTTTGTCGTTGACGATCGACACGCCTTCGAGTCGTTCGTTCAATTTCTCAGAGATCAAACCAACAAGGGACGGTTTCAATCCATCGGAACCACCGGCAGCGTATTGCTTTCGAATCCCCTCCTCATGCTCAATTTGATCCTTTGGAAATCGAGCACCGATTTGCAACTTCTGGATATTGTATCCTGCTAAGGCGTCTTCGATAACATCTGCAAGGAGGTCGACTTCTTCAAACAAGTTCTCACAGAATGGACACAGTGGAATCTCTTGACGAATGTTCAAGAGACGCTGATTTCCTTCACTGATCGATTCTCGAATCTGTTGACCCGATGCCTCGTTGCTTTGCTGGAAGGAGCGCTTACCACCCAATCGACCAAGACATGGGTCACAGGTTCCCATGCGAAGCAAGTGCTTCAGTCCAGCTGGCGATGGTGCACGTGGAATCTCCTCGGTATGCTCTTCCAACTGTTCAGGTTCTTCCAGCTGTTCAGGTTCTTCTTGCGTTTCTTCAACATCGTCCCAAAGGGAGTAATCGGTTGAACCGAAGCCAGAATTAGCGTACTTCATCCAATCTTCTTCTTCATCAGGTGTAGAATCATCGACCATTGTTTCACCTACCGCCGGTGGGACAACCCATTCGACCGCATCCTTCCGTCACGGGTATCCTTCAAGAAGACACCGATGTTATTCTTCTTCAGAATCTGACTTCGTGAATTGGTGCAATAGCCCCAGAGCTGCTGTTGTGAGAACAAGACTTGCAATCAATGAGAGGAAGATCATCGCAGCTGAAAAGATTCCAAAGTTGCTGAACAGACCCATAGGAGATAGGGCGATGACTGAGAATCCAGCGATATCGGAAGCAGCGCTTCCAATGAGTGCAAGACTGCAAGCGCCACCAACGGCATGCAAGGCCTGCTTGTGCGATTCGCCCTTTTCACGACTTTCACGATACCGTTCCGTGACGTGAATACAGTAATCAATTCCAACACCCAATGAGATGGTAGCGATTGTTACGGTGACGATGTTCAGGCTTGCACCAGCGACTTCCATCAAACCGTACAACCAAACGACGACGAGAAGGATTGGGCCCAAGGTCACCAAGGCTTGCTTGATCGATCGGAACCCAACTGCGAGCGATACAAAGACAAAGAGAGAACCGAGGACAAGCGAGGATTGCATTTCATCTTGCATTTCGGTTGAAGCAACATACCGTGTCACCGGACGACCAGTTGTCATGACCCATGTTAGTGGTTCTTCGTCGGTTGTTGAAGTTCCTGCAACCTCACGTGTGCCCGTTGATAGATTGGTGAAGACTTCCAGATCTTCCCACAACTTGTCCATGGCTGGAGCAAGACTTGGGAAGTCTTCAGGACCAGTGATACCAAACCGAATCAGCATATGCTCGTATTCAGCGGGTTGTCCATTGATGTCGAGCCAAGGCTGAGCAGGGTCCAGTTCGACGCTTGGCATGATGTAAAGGCTGACAATGCTCGCAGGAATGGAAGGGATTGGACCGATTCCTGGAACGCCTTCGAGCGTGAGGAAACCGTACATGAAGGCGAGACAATCACGGTCCTCGGTGTCGATGAATCCAATTTGCGTTGTGTTGCATCCAACGCCGTTTCCTTCAACATCTGGATTCCATCCACGGGCTCGGAACGGTTCATCGTTGAGAACCATGGAACCTTGTGCAGCAAACACCAACTCATCGAGAGCGAGAAGGTCGATGTTGCCATCTGGCGTCTTTGTGATCTTTTCAGGTATGCCTTCCTGAGGTGTATTCATTCGCTGCCGCAACTCATCGATTCCAGCGTACACACGAGGGTCGAGCACATCGCCCTCAATGAGCAACATGGCTGGTTCGCCTTCATCGGAGAACCGTTCGTTGACGATGTTGACGCCCTGTGCAAAATCAGAGGATTCATCGAGGAAGTCTTCAACGGCAAAATCGCCCTCAAGATTGGACATAGCAATGCTTGCTGGAACGGTCAACAACAAGGCGAGTACGGCAATAACGACTGAATTCTTGAATCGTCCACTCTGAATGGTCAATCCTCGCAACCACTTCTCTGGAACCAAGTGTGTGATTTGACGCTCTTCAATGGATTTGCCTTTCCGATTCTCAAGCCACTCATCGAAACTCATTCGAAGCAATGGGACCCACAAACCGGTCAACAAGAAAGCAGCAAGGATTCCCATCGCTGCTTCGATGCCAAAGCTGCGCAAGGCTGCGATATCTGAGAAGAGATTCGCAGAGAAAGCAGCCATTGTTGTAATCGATGTGAGCATGATGGCACGACCGACTCGGGTCAGCGTAATGGTGCCAGATTCTGAAGCACTCTTGCCAAGTTTACGTTCCTCTTTGTAGCGATGGAGAGCATGGAGTGAATCATCAATGCCTAGAGCGAGAACGAGAATCGGGAGTAGATTTGAGAATTGCGAGCGGGCGATAATGTCCCATCCAAAGAAACCTGTAAGATTCGAGATGTGGCCAATGAAACCTTGCATCCACAACAGGGCTCCACCAAGGGCCACAACGACGATGGCTACGTCGCTCACTCGCCTTAAACTGACGTAAAGGAGTCCGAGAATGATCAAACCCATCAAGGCAATAAGTCCCGTAGAGGATTGAAGCTCTCGATTGACTTCAACATTGACGCCTTGTCCAACAAGCAGCGTGAGAGATGCTCGATCATGGGAGCGAAGATGACCTTCAAGATCCATGTAAGTCCATTCGACCGAACATCCAGCACCTTCCTCTTTCTTGAGTTCAACACAGTACTCTTCCGAATACTGCGGTGGATGAAGAACCAGTTCGTTGTTGGCTAGTCGATAACCACCGATGACCAAACCTTCATCGGACGTTCGGATGGACTTCTCTTGTTTTGCATCCTTCCAGATGATCTCCCAACCACTCTCCTCAAGCGAAGCACGGTCGAGTTGAACCAAGAGCCATGAGGCAGAACCGCTCCAGCGGCCGTACCCCGTGTACTCGTTTTGCCAGTTGCCTTCCGAATCAAGTGAACCACCGATTGGTCCCTGCTGAATCGATGTAATGTCGGAGACAAATCCACGGTCCAATGAAATCCATCGTAGGAAGTCGTTGTTGCTTCCATCAGCCATTCGTGCTGCAGCCATGTCGATGTGGGCTTGTGT
>JBMYJV010000034.1:0-10728 GCA_049594755.1 Candidatus Poseidoniaceae archaeon | reverse complement strand
TGTTGTATCCGAACTCGTCAACATCACCCTCCGGTACGATATGCTCGTCGTTCAAGAGATCAAAGATCTTGACCAAACCGTTCCTTACGACTTCCTCGATGCTATCAATGCAGCGTCCAATGACACCTACGCCATGGTTCTGAGTGAACGCTCGGGGCAGCAAGAAGACGATCAAGGAGGACAAGAGCAGTATGCGTTTTACTACCGAACATCGCATTTCCAATTTGATTCTGCGTGGTTGCACAATGATTCAGAGTTGGATGAATTCCAACGCGAACCATTCATTTCATCGTTCAATCTTCTCTCACAAAATGGAACCATACTTGAGGATATGACGTTCATTACCGTCCATACCAAGCCTGCCAATGCCGTCAATGAAACAGCTGCTTTGCACAATGTTGTTGAAACGTACAAGCAAAATTCAACCGAATCGGATATCATTGTTCTTGGTGATTTCAATGCAGACTGCAGTTATGCTTCAACGTATGAACTCAATCAGCTTGAGATTCGAAGCCCAGACTATCTCTGGGTTGTACCAGATTCAGCGGACACAACCTTCTCAGAAAACACACACTGCGCCTACGACCGCATCGTTCTCACCAGCGACATCGAAGACAGGTTCTTTGGACGCTGGGGTGTCGATAGAGACATGACCGACTCCGACGTGTCCGATCACTATCCTGTCTGGTTTGATCTCGACAGAGCGGAGGATGTTCTTGCATGAAACGCCGTGCATCCATTCCCGGTCGAATCAACATCATTGGCGAGCATACCGATTATGCAGGAGGGTGTTCGCTTGCATTCGCATCCCAGCATCGGTTGGTGCTTGAGGCAGAATTTGTTGAGGACGGCTACCATGGCGAACCAACGGTCGTAGCACTGTGGAAAGAAGCAGGAGGGCCTCCTGCACAGTTGGAAGTTACAAGTTCAATTCCGATTGGAAAAGGGATGTCATCATCGGCGGCACTCTGCTTAAGCATCGTTTTGTGTGTTCACGGGGCGGGCATCGAGAAGAAAGCAGCCTGTGAAGAAGCGCAACGATTGGAGCATGTGGTCCTCGGAACACCTTGCGGCTTGCTCGATCAAATGACGATGATGCATGCTCATGAAGGAAAATGTGTCCTCATCGATTTTTCCGCGAAGACGACAACAACGATGTCGATACCACCCGATTGGACCTTCAAGTTGGTTGATTCGGGAATTCATCGAACCTTGAATTCCAAAGATTATCGAACCACTTCGACAGATGATACGAAGCGTCGTCATGTAGAATCTGAGAATCGACGTGTCGAAGAAGCGATAAATGCCAACAGTGAAGGATTAGGAAAACTCCTCAATGAAACGCATGAATCACTGAAATCGATTGGTGTGAGCACGCCCGAAATTGATGCCCTTGTCGCATCGTTGCAATCAACGGAAGGGGTGCTTGGGGCCAGAATGATGGGTGGAGGATTTGGTGGTATGATTCTCGTTCTCGTTGAGAACGAATCAGTCCTACCTGGCAACGACATAATGGTCGCATCACGACCTGGATTCGTTGAAGAATTCTTCTAGACGTTCAAGACGTTCAGGCGTTCCCATATCCCAAAATTTGGTGTTGTCAATGTGGACATGAATGTCCTTTGACATCGCTGGATAGACCGTCTTTTCCCACGACCATTTGCCTTCTTTTCCGAATGTTTCAACCACAGATTTCCTAACGATGGAAGTACCCGCTTCGTATCCATTGAATTCCTTTGGAACATCGCCATCTTTGGCATAGTGGAGCAATCGGCCATCCTCATGTTGGAGATTTTTGACGTGATGTTCGGTTGTAACGGTCATGGTTAGGTTCGATGATGCTTCTCGATGGAGATGGACCAAGGGTGCATACTGGATTGGATGATAATCGTCCCCCCATAACAGAATAAATTCGTCTTCCAGATGATTTCGGGCGTTCCACAGTGCACCTCCAGTTCCTAGTTGCTCCTGTTCTTTGACGAAGGTTAGGTCAATACCCGGATGAAGGAATCCGTCGAATTGTTCGCCATGATGTCCTGTCAACACGAGCGCACGGTTGCACCCTTGTTCTTTCACCCAGTCGAGAATGTGCGAGAGGATGGGTTGACCTGCCACCTCAATCAACGACTTTGGTTGATGTTTGGTCAAATCTCCAAGTCTGGTACCAAGGCCGCCTGCAAGAATGACAACCTGTGGCATTCGATGCGATTCTGCAATGCTTGCATACAATTTTCCACTTTCACGAAGCGTTCGTTCTTGTGTCTCAAAATCAACATGATACAGTCCGAAGCACTGCTCATATCCTTCTGCCCATTCGAAGTTGTCCATCAGGCTCCAGTGGTAGAAACCACGAATGTCAAGACCGTTTTCAATGGCTTCTGCTGTAACTTGCAGGTGTCTTCGCACATGTTCGGGACGCATGTCATCATCATCGTCAGCGACTCCGTTTTCGGTGACAATGATCGGTATATTCAACGGAGCGACCATCTCAAACGCACGCTTCAACCCTTCAGCATACATGGGGTAGCGGAAGTCGGTTCGCTCCTCCCAAGGCCGAATCAGAGGGTCAATCTCAACCTTGGTCGGCATGAATGGGGTTGCCAGCAAATGCGTGTAGTAATTGACTCCGATGAAATCACTGCTGCCTTTCAAGCCATCAATTGAAACGCTTCTCAAGGCCGAAGGTGGCTTGAAACGACCGGTTTTCAGCCCATCAATCCAGCATCGATTGAACATTCCATCCAAGAGTTTTGCTTGGAAGCGATGCAATGGGTTCCATCGCCGATATGGGTCGAACAGATTGATGTTTTTGACAAGTCCAATCTTTCTTGTCGCTCCATGCTCCATCGACTTAAGCGTTCGATAGCATCGAGCATGGGCTCGCATCAGGTTCAACGAAACCTGTCGAGTTTTCTTGAACGAACGCTCACCCGGCGGAAATTCTCCCAGAACGTAACCCATTGAAGCATACACAGCTGGTTCGTTGATGGTGCACCACCATTCAACTCGATCGCTCAACACTTCGAACATCTTTGAACAAAATCGAATCCAATACAGAATGTTTGCTTCATCTTCAAACGCACCCATATCTTCCCACCAGAGTGGGTTGGTAAAATGATGGAGCGTGACCATGGGCTGGATTCCATTGTGAAGAAGTTGGTCAACAAGGTCGCTGTACCAATCGATGGCATCTTGATTCCAAGTACCCATCTCAGGTTCAATCCGACTCCATTCCAGAGAAAACCGGTAGTGTGTGACATTCAAGTCTTTGATGAGTTCAAGATCCTGGTCCTTGCGGTTCCAGTGATCGCACGCATCACCGCTTTCTTGACCACTTTTCGAACGTGGTTCAAATCGAGTCCAGTTGTTCGTATTTCCACCCTCAATTTGGTGCGAAGCCGTCGCTACACCCCACATAAAATCGGGTGGAAAGGCCCGTCCATTCATCAATTTGGAATAATCGACCTCATTCCAATTTCGATGCTCTTCAGCGCCCATACGACCACAGACCGTCATTGAACGCGAGTCCAAGATCCATCAGGACCAACATTCCAGTATTGCAATTCTGTGCTCGCATCAACGTACCATCCTGTTTCGCCCTGCTGTGTATCAGGAGCCGCTTGCATGACACCAACTTGGCCTGCTTTTGTCGCTAATTCTTGGCGTAATGCATCGTCGAGCATAGGTTCTGGATTGGATGATTCAACCGCAACTGTCGTATCTGGAGCATCAACATCCAACTCATCCGAATCGTTTGCATCCCCGACCAGACGGTCCTCATCCTCCTCAGAGACTTCGTAGAATTCTTCCTCATCCCACTCTTCGTCTTTCGCGTTACCACGACGAATGAGAACGACAAGAACGACGAAAATCAGTAGCAACAAAGCGATGATAATCGAAACGGCTGTGTTGGTTGAACCGAGTGTACCGCCAAGGAGAACGGATTCAACATCGTAGAACTGTTGTGAAATCAGGCCATTCCAAGTGACTGTACACGAACGATCAGAGCCTGCTTCTTCGAGTTCAACTTCCCACGTGTCCGATTTGACGTGTGTTGCTTTTCCTGACGTGCAGGATAATGAGGTTTGATCTGGATTGACTTCAACACGATTTCCTTGGGAATCTTCGGCCCATACGGTAATCAATGTCACTTCACCTTGACTTCGCGTTTCGTTGCTCATACCTGTGATGACTCGAACTGCTTGGCCCGGAACGATGGTGAGTGGAATGGAATGCTCTGCCTCTCCTTCTGAAAGTTCAAGTTCGTAGGTTCCACTCGTCAATCCAGTAAGTTGCCAAAAGCCACGACCACTCGAAGAAGCCTCCAAATCAACAAACGCACCACCCATCAGTTCCACGTTCTCAGCAGGAGCTGTGTTCCCATGAACGTCAACAAGTTCGACAAACAAATCAAATGGAACACCTGCTTGAATGGTTAATCCATCCTCACTATCGGTAACCAAAGAGGTGCCAGTTCCCGGAACCACATTGATTCGGACCGATGCGAAGACTCCATCTGCATTGGCACGTACTTCGTGTTCGCCAGTTTGCGTCGGGTACCACTTTCCATCAGCCATCCGAATTTCAAGGGTCCGATCCACACCGGAAATGGTCCAGTTGACGGCCACATAGTCGATGCTGTTTCCGTAAGCATCAGTGAAGATTGGGTTAAAATCGAGGAAGGAATCTGCTGCAACTTCTGTTCCTGACTCTGGTAGTTGGATGAAGGCAAGACGACCCGCCTCGACGTCATTTGACCAAGCGGATTGGAAGGTTGTACCTGACATAGGATCGATGTAATCAGCTGTAAAGCCAATGGTTTCCATTTCTTTGGGCATGACTGAAACATACGATGAGAAGATGTCGACGCTTGCAAATGAACCCTCAGTTTGTGAAATGTTGGCGTCGACCTGCCAAACATTTCCAAACGAATCGATGGCTTCGTGCACCAATGCGACTTGCGTTCCGGCAGTGACACTGGATTGGCTCGCAACGAGGCGAGTAGCGTCTGCTGAGCCATGCATGACGTCGACGTTCATGCTTGCCGGGACATCCGAGTCAACGACATGCAGGGTAAATTGCCCCGCTTGACCAGGCGTCCAATGCACTTCATTGCCAACTTGCGACAGGATGCCATTGCCAACCGTCCAGTTTCCAATAGGAATGGGGACTGGAGAAGAATAGCCTTGTGAGTCTGTTCGGATAGCATCGAGGCGATAGACTTCACCAGAAACGTAGGTTTCTGCTTCAGGCACAATCTCTATCTCAACGATTGAAGCATCAGCAGGAACGACTCGGATGGTGCTGTTGCCCCAGACCGAACCAGCACGCACGGACAGATTCCAGATACCCGGAGCTGAAGCGTAGTAGTAACCAACGGGTGTAATCGTTCCATTCTCGACCGTCCATGCCTTGTTTCCGGCGAGCGTGTTGTTCATTTTTTGACCAAAGGAGTCGAGCAAATCAGGATAAAGTTGCATTCCTTCACCACTTCGCAACACCAAATCAGATGGGAACGAGAACTCGTATGGATCACCAGCAATCGCTTCCATCGTTACGCGCTGTTCCAACTGATCGTACCGTGCAACGACTTCGTACAAGCCGAGGGATGGAGGCGTCCAAGACGGTTCTCCTTGGCCAACATAGAGGCCATCAACGGTCCAAACGACATCTTGTCCAGGTCGCGGATTGTCATGCGAATCGATGAGATTCGCTTGCAGTGTGTAAGGGAATTTCGCCCGAGGTTGAGCGGAGGTATTGATCTCAATGGATTGACCAAAGCCTGCTTGAACTGTAACGACAACGGTGTCATTGAACCCTGCATGCTCAGCCCGAATGGTCACCTGACCGGCTGACCAAGGGAAGAACAGGCCGCTATCTTCGATGGTTCCATTCGTCGCAGACCATGTAATTTCACCATCAACAACGTTGTTGAGAGCGTCATAGAGCGTCGCTTCCATTTGCAAGACACCATCGCTTGAAATGACTGTTGATGGCGTTGAAATCACAACCTGCGCAGGTGGCCCTGCCGCTGCAGCAGGGATCATAGCGACAACAGAAACAAGCATGAGGCTACACAAAAACAGTGCAGTCTTTTGCTGATTCATATCATCACCTAATCCTGCCACTGGACCCAATCACTTTGTCCAGATTCTCGATAGTACCATGTTTCATCTTCGCTTTGAGCCCACTCAGTACCATCATCATCGGTTCGATAGTCAACCATCCAACTGGTATCTTCCATTTCTTCCTCTTCCTGAGGAGGTGGTGTTGATGGACCTGCATCCGGAGCAGGTCCACTTGGACCAGGAGCCGGCCCCGATGGACCACGAGCCGAACGTGGCTCATCTTCTTCATCATCCTCGTCGTAATCATCGTCCCAATCATCATCGCGACCTGAGCGTAATGCCATGACGACTAAAACAAGAACGACGACGACAATCAGTCCAACCAAGACTGCTCCAATGTAGTACAATGTTCCTCCTGCTGCAAAGAATCCACCGAGCGTACCTGTAACTTCAATCTCATAGTCCTCACTAACTTGACCGGCTGATACCGTAATTGTTTGAGGACCACTGTCCAAGGTTGTCACTCTCCATGTACCTTGGCCAGTACTCTCGACGGTTCCACGTCCAGTTGAATCAACACGAGCACTGCTCGGAACTGGAATTGGATTTCCATATTTGTCAAATGCTTGCACAGTTACCTCAATAGAGGCCTCTTGCTCAACCGTGAGAGCGGACAACTCAACTTCGATGTTATCAACAATCATCTGAGGTGAAATCGTCAAGTTGAATGTGTTGGAAGTAGTCATTGTCGAATAGACCATAACGTGGTTGCCAGCAGCTTTTGCTTCGTAGGTGTAGGAACCCGGTTCATCCCTTGGAATCACACGATCCGACAAGGAACCATCCTCAATCCATTCAACATCCTGCGGGAAGGTGTTTCCATCGCTGTCCGTACCGGTAATGGTAATATCAATCTCTTCTCCTGCATCTTCATCAAACGTGTTGAGTTCATGTTCAAGTGATACGGCAATACCGTGGTACACAGAAATATCAACAGAACGGGTGTAGTTGAATCCATCTGCATTCTCAACGTAAGCAAGCATTCGGTAGTTACCGACCGTTGTTGCTTTCCACTGGTAGCCATCAGCGACAATGTCCGATGTGATGTCGGTGACTATTCCGGAATCTGTATCCTCAAACAGCCACGTTAGAACATCAACACTGAGTGGGTTCAAATCACCATCACTGAGAGCGACAGAGAAGTCAATTGAGTCATCAGCACTGATGTTGTACACTGTTCCAGTATCGCCGTTGGAAGCAATTGTGTTCATTGTGAAGACTTGGATGATACCTTCCGAAACCTCCACATTCACAATCTCACTGAACAGTTGACCACCGTACGTGTATTCTGCACGAACGACATAGGCGGTAGACGAGGCTAGGACCGGCATAAATTCAGTCTCATCCGATGGTGTTCCCGTATCTGGCCAAAGTACGGATTGCTCGCTCCACTCTGGATGAGTAACGGTCCAGTTAACGTCAATGGTCCAGCGGTTGCCTTTCGCATCGCTTGCCTTGGCTTTGACGAGAAGAGTTTCATCGGCTGTTATGCCAAAGGCCTGATCGTTTGCATCGTTTGAATCAACGATGAGGACCAATTTGTCCATGACACCCTCGGTTACGTTGATGGTAATGGATGCGGACGTTGTTTCATATTGTGCAGAAATGACTCGAGGGCCACGACTGTTCGGAATCCATTGAACTGGATGATTGAGCGTGATGTTGAGCTCACCATCGTCAATTGAGGTCCAATTTTCAATTGGCAGAACCACAGGCAATCTGTTGCCTTGTACATCGATTCGGGTAGTGTTTAGGAAAACAACATCATCGGCAGTGATGTCCCATGCGGATGGGACGATCTCAAGCGAAGCCATCTGACCATGTCCAGTTTGGATGGCGATTGAGTCCGACAAACCGATTGCGGATGTAACAGAAAGTTGCCAGGTACCAACGGTGTCAGCGAAATACATGCTCGTTGCTTCAGTGTAGAGTCCATCGTTGACCGAATAGGACAGTGATCCTGCCTCAGTGAGCGGAATAACGTTCCCGAATTGGTCGTAAAGCGTTGTTGTGATTTCACATTCAGTACCCGCAGGTACAACTCCTGTACAACCTGTGAGTTCGAGGGTTGTTGGAGCACCCAACTCTACAAGGATGTTAACGACAACAGAAGTTGTTTGCCATGTGACGGTAACGGTTTGTCCACCAACAGCGTATGGCTGGAAGATATCGCCGAATGTGCCAGCCATGGTACCGTTGCTTGGCGTGAATGTAATGCTCTGACCGGGTACAGCATTCCCATGTTGATCAACAACGTCTGCTGTCAGTTCAAGCGTTTCATCCGCAGTGATTGTGGCAGTCAGTGGTGTAACAACCAAGTCGATTGGAGCACCGGGTGTGACGGTCACTGTCTCGTCCTCACAGACGACACCGAAACAAGCGGTGACCGTGTGCGTACCAACCGCTGATGGCGTGAACAATCCGGTCGAGTCGATGCTACCACTGCTTGTCGACCAAACAACAGGCACACTCGCTGCCACGGAATTGTAGTCAAATGTCGAAGCACTAAACTGAACGGTTGAATCTGCATCCGTCGACGTTGCCGTCGGCGAAATGCTGATCGAATCAATATCGGTGTAGTTCATCACCAATGATGGGCGATTGGAGAGTGTTTCATCACTGTTATCGCTAAAGTCCAGCTCCATCCAACCTTGTGTCGGTGTTCCAATAATGACCCAACTGTGTGTGCCATCGATGTAGAGCATTCTATGCCCGAGGTTGAAGAGTATCCCGGTATCCGTGGTTTGGGAATTGCTGATGAAAACCGAGTCGAGTGGTGTTGCATCATAATCAACTCCTGCTAGCATACCTTGGGCACCCCAACTAGCGCTACCTGTTCCGTTCCATGTTGCAGTGGTCTCGGACCAACCGGTGGTGAGAACACGATGAACAGTAAGTGTCATTCCAGTAGCACCACCACCGAAGTTCAAGTCTTCGAGATGCATGCTGTAGGTTACATCATGAACGTTCATGCTTGAGTTAAATGGAATCTGACCGAAGTCAGCACTCAACAACAAGCGGTATTCGTCTTGTGCAGCATCGACACCAATCACGTTGGCGTTTCCATCGAGATTTGTATCGATCAGGCCACTAAAGATTGAGACATCTTGGACGTTGGTGTGCGCAAGTTCTTCAATTTCATTACCAGTTTGGAATTGATATGACCAGATATGGCCGTTGTCGTACGTCGTTTGAGGGTCACCGATTCCAACAACCCAACGAGACGAGGATGGACCTGGAATCGATCCGTTAACCGCTTGAACCCACCACTCGAACGTGGAACCTGGGTCAACATCGTTCGCAAATGTGAAGGTTGTACCAGTGATTTGGCTGGATGTTGCTGACTTGAACGTGTACTGTCCAGATTCATTTCGAATCGTGACAATGTAACCTGTAGCACCCGAAACGGTGTTCCAGGTTAGAACTGGTTTATCCAAACTATCGAGGAGGTTGTTTGTGGTGTCATAGAGCACATCGCCATCAAGTGGCGATAGCAGTACTGGTTGTGCAGGAGGTACAACACCAGCAACGTTGTCGACATAGTCGAGCCGTAGTGTTGGACGCAAGGACTCCGTTGCATATTCGCCAGAAGCAAACGTGTGGAGGCTGCTTCCCGAACCTACGGCCTTGAGTTGGAGGGTCATTGTGAGGTTACCATTTGCAATGTTCGATTGTGCAAGCGAGGTGATGTCCCATTCAAGCCATCCAGATGGAGGCGTAACAGAGAGTGTCGATCGTGTGATTTCAGTAGCACTGCATGCAGGTGGTTGGAGTGCAGTAACACCGGATTCTGTAAAGGTGGAACATGCGTGAGCGCTCACTGTAAGTGGAGAGACACCTGCAACTTGGGTCCGGTGCAATCGAAGCATGGTCGAAGTCGGTGTTATTGCACTTGGCCAAGGCATCTGCGAGAGATCAAATTCGATGAAAATCTCATGGTCACCGGATGAACTCGCACCCAATTTGAGCGTTGTACTACCACCATAATTTGTGTTCAATGCGGAAGAAACGGTATGCGTATCCGGAGCCGCTGGTAGCAATCCTGATTCGGTGAAGATGGAACCACTTGAGAGATTGACCGTATGATTTCCAGCGCCATCATCGTAGCCTTGGTCATCTGGAACCCGGAATGTGTTGACTTGCGACCATTCACCGATTCGAAGATAATCGTCTACAATCCCTTGATAAGCATACAAACGCCAGTGTGTCCATTCATCTCCAGATGAGATATTTTGAGCGGTCAATGTTGAGGTCGTTGGATTCCAGGTAAGATCCGCTTCGGCGATTCCAGCACTATCTCCTGTATCGGTACAACTCAAGTCGTAAATCATACGTGCATCCGAAGCGCTACATATGTAGAATCCAGTTTGGTTCGTTGATGGAGGTGTCCATGAAAGGTTCACATGGTCTGCACCAGATGGTCTTGGAGAAGAGTAGTTCCAAAGCGTCGTTGCATCAACTGGAGAAAGACCGGTTGGACTTGCATCCACGTAAGCATTGGTCATTCGATAGGTGATGTTCAGAGAAGGACGTAATGCAGCACTTGCTTCGTTGCTTGAATAGAAGTCCAGTCTGCCGTCAACATTGCTGTTATTTTCCT
>JBMYJV010000033.1:0-10788 GCA_049594755.1 Candidatus Poseidoniaceae archaeon | reverse complement strand
AAGGGAACACCTGTCGACATTGGCGACATGTCCCGTGACTGGAAGAGCACAGAAGCTGACCGACAGGCAAACGGGTTCATCCTTGACTGTCTTGCTGGCGACACTTCCCGTGACGCTGCTCAAATCCAGGTTGCTATCGACGGATTGTCCGTTGTCATGAAGAAGGGTGGCGCTGCTGACGTTTGTGTCAACACACACATGGGCGGACTCACCGTTCACCAACTCCGTTGGATCTTCTCCGCTGAAACCGATGCTGAACTCACAGCTGCAGGTATGGACCTCGGAACTGAAATTGGAAACGATGACGGTGACACAACCCGAGAATGGTCTGACCTCAACGCAAACTGTGGTGACGCAGAGATTGTTCTTGCATACCCAGACGCTGACTCTGGAACTTACGAATACTTCTTCGAGACTGCTCTTGATGAGGCATCCGCTGGATTCCGAGCAGGAACCCAGTCCGCTGACGACAACGTCTTGGTCAACGCTCTAACTGGCGACGAGACTGCTATCGGCTACTTTGGATACGCTTACTACCAAGAGAACATGGCAACACTCGCTGCAGCTGCAATCGAGAACAGTGCTGGTGACATGGTCACTCCTGACGCCAACAGCGTCCGTGATGGATCGTACAACCCGCTCTCTCGACCGCTCTTCATGAACCTCCTCGTCGATGGTGCAACACTCGAGAACACCATCCCATTCATGCTCTATGGATTGGACACTGAGGCTGGTAGTGAGGCTGTTGCAGAAGTTGGATATGTTTCACTCAACGATTACCAACAGCACCAGATGGTGTACGGTCGACTCGCTCACCTCCAAGGATTCACCTCAGAAGGCAACGACTTCATCTTCGAAGACATGTGTGCTGCTGCAGGAAGCATCTCCATTGCTGGTTCGTCAACTGTTCTGCCACTCGCTGAAGCATGGGCAGAAGACTACCAAGCCATCTGTGGTGACACGTCCATTACCGTCGAAAGTGGTGGATCTGGTGCTGGTGCTGGCCGTGTATGTGCCAACTCCGCTAAGGGAACACCTGTCGACATTGGCGACATGTCCCGTGACTGGAAGAGCACAGAAGGAAGCGTTGACGCAAACGGACAACTCAACTGTCTCGTGGGTGATACATCCATCACAGTAACACAACTCGTTGTTGCTGTCGACGGATTGTCCGTTGTCTCCAAGAAGGGTGGCGCAGCTGACGTCTGTATGCAAAACATGGGTGGCATGACCGCTGCTCAACTGCGATGGGTCTTCTCCGCTGAGACGGACGCTGAGTTGACTGCAGAGGGTCTCGACCTCTCCAGTGTCGTCCCTGAAGATGACGGAGACGGCATCAAGGAATGGTCCGATCTAAGTGCAAACTGCAACGCAGACGCAATCGTTCTCGCATACCCTGACGCAGACTCCGGAACCTACGAGTACTTCTTCGAAGAAATCCTCCACGAGGCTGCTGCTGGATTCGGAACCGGTACACAGTCATCTGATGACAACGTATTGGTCAACGCAATCCTCGGTGATGAGAATGCAATTGGTTACTTCGGATATGCATATTACCAAGAGAACATGGCAACACTCGGTGCTGTTGCTGTCTCCGACAACCACACACATGGTGTTGCAGACGCCCCAGAAAACGCTGTGGCCCCAACACCACAGACTGTTCGAGACGGAAGCTACGCACCATTGTCCCGACCGCTGTTCATGAACGTGAACAACGAAGTTTGGAATGATGTCAGCCCATTCCTCCTATGGGCGTTCTCTGGGGACGGTAGCGCTGTCATCTCAGAGGTCGGATATGTACCTCTGGATGACGCCACCTACCAAGAGATGATTCGACGTATCCTCTCAGAAGGCGACTTCTCCTGAAGTCATCCCTCGAAATAGATCGTCGTAACCATCAGGAATGATTCCTGGTGTGGCCGAGGGGTTGGGTACTCCGGTATCCAGCCCCTCTCTTTTTTTATCTTGAAATATATACAACTATATAGATTATTGAGTGCGAAGCCATGTTCAATCCCACTCAGGTGGCTCTGAGGCCGTGGTCGAACATGCGAATACGAGCCAGAATTGAAGAAGGTGCGCCTGGACTGGTGCTCTTCGCTCTCGCAGCAACCGTTGTCATGATCACATCAGGAATTGTCTACGTCTTATTTGACAACGGCTCGAAGTTCTATCGCGGTTTTGCATGTGGTGCTGATGATTTCAAACCGCCTCAAGACTGGGATGAAGATCTTAAGGCGAGCATTAAGGATGCTGCAAATTATTCCGATGGGTCCATTTCTGATCCGCTCTGGTTGAATTCCTTGTGCATCACTGAATTTGATATGGAACACGAAGTTGTGCTGGCAGACCCACTGATCGACCGCTTCCAATGGGATGTCGATTCGAAATCCTATCCTGAAGGAGACGATCGTCAACCCTCAGTATTTACCCTTGAAGATGGGACAGAGATACGGGGGCCGCAGATCGATGAAGGCAGGTCATATCTGACCGAGTACTTCTCCGCAAATCCGGAAAAATGGGACCCTGAATACCCCAAAGTCCCCCTCGGCGTTATCTCTGCAAATGAAAAGGCCCTTATTCTCCACACTCAAAACCCTGACTTGGCTCGAGAATGGTGGGTCACGATATGGGTTGGTGACGACGATGTCCGCATGGACATGGAGAACTTTTCTCTCGGACTGAACGAGTATTCCAGGGGATCTGTGTACAAAGAAGGGGATTTTGTCCGGGTCGAACTCGACACGTACTGTGGACTCGAAGACGGGAACCAACAAACGCTCGACACATTGCTTTCTGATGCCAGCATCGAAACCGTCGACGGTTGTTTCACACTCGAGAACCACCTCTACCCGGACATCCACGCACAAGCGTCTGCAGATGGTTTGGATGTCGCAACTGAATACCTCGCTTACAAGGCAAACGGCTTCCACAAACCAGAGATTGGTGAAGAGCTCGGTAATGGTTCGACGGCGTGGAGCATTGTCGGAGAGAAAGATCTCCCGTATGACTACGATCAAGATGGAGTTTGGAACACAAAATCCGACGGGCAAGGTGGCCTTGCTGACAACGATATCGATGGCGATGGAATCGCCAACAAAGTCGACCATGATATGGACAACGATGGAATTCCAAACGCATTCGATAGCGACCCTGTGCTCCCGAACGTTGACTGGGTTGGAATTCTTCTAGGAGTTCTTACCCTTGCTGTTGTCGTTGTTGCTTATGCCAGCCCACAGTGGCTGCCAAAACTCAGTATCGAAACCATCGACGCAACCATCCCCACTCTGAAGAGCGTTGCCTATCTCGTGGTTTTGATTGGTTTCATGTCACTCATCAGCCCGCCAAGCGGCATACTGCTCATGACATTGCTTGCTTTGATGATTATTCTCACAATCTTGATTCGCCGAATTGACGGAGGGTACCCTAAACCTCTCATCGCAATTGGCCTCACTTCGCTATTCTTTGCCCTGTTCTCAATTCATGAAATACAAACTGGACACACCATATTCTTCGGCGGTTCAATGATTTTCATGGCAAACATCATCAGCGACACCAGAAACCAAGCGGGCCTTGAACGAACAGCAATCATGGAAGGTGACTCTCGTTCGTTGATGATTCTCATCGTTCTTGTTACCCTAATGCTGTGTTACTTTGATTTCGTCGCCAGAGTGAACGGATCGCTTGGAGAATTCCTGACCCAGACATGGTGGAAGACAGACGTCCGAACAGTGAGTGTTGTCACCGTCGGTGAAGATTTGCACATGGGTGTTAATTCGCTCTTACAAACAACTTTGCAGGTTGCGCTTGGAGCGCTTGTTATCGCCATCCCAATTGGGCTAGGAACGGCAATCTACCTCTCCGAATACGCAAGCCAGCGGACTGCGAACTTTGTCAAGCCAGTCCTCGAATTGCTCGCAGGTATCCCGTCCGTCGTTTACGGATTTTTTGCCTTCGTGGTTATTGCACCAATTGTGGTTGATGTCGGAACATACTTCTTGGAACGCGGCTGGATCGCTGAAGAACCTCAACTGTTCAATCCGCTGAGTGGTGCTATCGTTGTTGGAATCATGATTACACCACTGATCGCATCACTTTCTGAGGATGCTTTGCGGGCAGTCCCTGACAACCTTCGCCAAGCATCCTATGCACTTGGAGCCACTCCTGTTGAGACCACGGCACGTGTCACGGTCCCATCTGCACTTTCAGGAATACTAGCTTCGATTATCCTCGCCCTTTCTCGTGCGATTGGTGAAACAATGGCCGTCACATTGTCCGTCGGAACACTCGCCACCTTTTCCAACAACATGTTCCGGAGTGCGCAGACAATGACAGCATACATCGCTCAGAGAATTGGTGGCGAACTTCCAATTGGAACAACCCCCTATTATTCACTCTTTGCCGTAGGGTTCTATCTCTTCTTTATCACACTGGGACTGAATCTCATCGGTCACAGAATTATGACACGGTTCCGGGAGGCATACGATTGACAAAAGAAAAAATCGACCTTTCAGACAAAGGGTTGTTTGGGACTTCCTTGTTGCCAAAGCGCTCATTGAAGCGCCGATATCTTGCTGCAAAGACTGGACAAACTGTGTTTGTTGCCATTGCCATAACGTGTGGAATCATTCTCGTCACGCTCTTGACACAAATTTCGAGTGAGGCATTCGTACCAACTGAGGAGTTCGAAGTCGAGCGAAGTGAAACGTACACGGAGAAGGGCATCAACTCGGGTGTGTTTTATCACAAGCCCGCTGAAACGCAACTCTCCTGGGAAGCTGAAACATGGAATCCAAATTGGGCCTCAGACGATCTTCGACAAGAACGGGAAAATATTACGATTCAAGCCTCATGGACTGAACGTCACTTTCAAGCCTACAACGACAATGGAGAGACATTTGTTCAGAACGGGCAAGACACATGGGATCTTGAAGAGGATTTAGAACGCGCTTTGTGCGATGAAGGTGCCGCAAGAACAACTTACAGGCCTGTCGAGCCATGGTCGCTCTCTCATCTCTTGCTGATTGGTTCTGCAGATGAATACGAGTACAAACTTGGTGAGGATTGGCGCATTACAATCTATTGGAGAGAAACCGCCCCCTCCCCAAACCTTGGAAATTATTGGATTCAGATTGATGACAACGATACGTCAGATGTGAGTGATGATGAAATCATTGAGCGGTACATTTGGCGCGGGCTTCGTTGGGAAGTTGTCGGCGAAGATGCCTACTTGGACGAGGCTATGGCACTTGCCGGCAATGACCAATCCACATGGGGCGATGGGAAAATCCGACTCATATACCGCCAAATCCCATGGACTGGATGGCAGAACGGGGATTTGTTGTTCTACAACACGGGTCAAGGTACGCCAGTTGTTGCTGTCAGTCAGAAAAACATGCCAGACATCCCGCTTGACTCGGTCAACCCCATCCTCCTCAACCCCGCAGAGAACATCAAATCCTTCGTACCTGAATTTTGTACAATGGAAGAGACATCAAAATACATTCTCGATGAAGGTCTTACTGGAAGTTACGTCATTGGGGAAGTCACCAACGACGATGGATACGTCATCGAAGAATTGGACGATTCTGGACTATCAGTTATTGCTGAACTTACGATTGCGATTTCTGAGACTGGAGAAGGTCATGATGAATGGGTCATGATTGACAATCGTGGATTCATCAATTACGACCACGATAACGACGGTTATGGAAACATGTTCTGGGATCCAGACAGTGACGGTGATGGTGTCTGTGATTATTACCCTGAAGAAATACCAGGCGGTCCATTCAAGTGCAGCAAAGCTGACGGTCCACTTACAGAGGATACAAATCAAGACGGTCGAATTGACATCAACGATTACGGTCAAAATCCAATTGATTACGGTGTCGAAGTCATCAAAGATACGGACTCAATCTACCACACTCGAACGACGAATACATTGATTTTGAGTCCTTCACGAAGCTCGGACAATTGGTTGTTTATCCTACATGACCTGAACTACACGGTTACGATTCAGCAAAACTCCGGGCCACCTATGGATGCAAAAGAGTCATCGTATCAAGAAATTGGTGGGTTCGCTCTTGGAAGCCCAATCGATTGGTTCCAGCCAAAATTCATTGGCGATGATGATTTCGATAACGATGGTACCATTGATGTCTGTGACGACGATATCGACCAAGATGGTGACAGCAATCCGGTCTATGGTGATACTGAGAAGTGTCCTGGGGCGCACGCATGGATTGAACAGAAGGATTCCACCCTCGATTCGTTGAATCAGCAATTAGCCTCCCTTGAATCAGGAACGGATGAGCATTCACGTCTGTCAGAATTGATCGATGGAATTGAAGATTCAGATTTCGCACTCTTTGTCCATCTCCATGACGAAAATGGAGACGGCGTCCATGATGAAGCCAAAGATCGTGACATCGATGGCGATGGCGTTCCAAACCTCATCGATGGACAAGGAACATGGGCTGGACGCTCAATGACTGCCTCTTTTGACGCTGAAGAACAAGATGCGATCAATCTGTATGTCGAGGAACTCAAAGAAACAAAGTGCAGTGAAACATACAAGAAAAGCAGTCTCGAATACGCAACAAAGGATTGCAAGAATGCAAAGGAATTGAACAACTCAAAACCAACAACACCTCAGCAATTCTGTGATGGGATTCGTACCCTCAACCAACAGGATTGGTTGATCAGTTGCGCAGCGCCTATCAACCATGAATCTGGAATGGAAACATTGGAACATCGAAATCCTTGGTTACCACTCACTGCAATGATTGGATTGGTCGGCATGATTGCCATCATGAGAACACCTGAATGGACCATCCAGAAACTTCGCAACGGGATGATTTGGATTGGAACCAAAGAGGTTGAAACAGAAAAGTTCACTGCATATTCATGGTTTTCCTTCGCAAGTGAGTTCACAAACCGTCTGATCAGTGTTGTCCTACGCCTCATTTTCGCCGTGATTGGTGGATTGATTTTCTTCTCGACGTTTTCGGACTCGCAGCCGATTCTCCTCGTCCCATTTACCTTCATTATCGGCGGTGCAGTCACATTGATGGCATCGATAGCACTTGTTTCTGCAGTCATGGACATTGTTCGTTTACGGCCAGAGAAACTCATCCCAAAGGCCGAAGGTGTGGTCGATGTTGTTCTTTTGGCCGCTACGTTGCTCACCTGGTACATCGCTATCACATGGGCTCTCGTCGAAGGATGGATTGTTGGAGGCATCCTGCTTCTGTTTATTCTTTCAGGTGTCAAGAAACTCGTTCTTGGAGCCTTGCAGTTAACGCGCTCGAACACCTTCAAGGATGATCGCCTTCGGCTCGTTGTGAAAGGAAGAGATGGTTGGCTCATGGCGGCATTCGTCGTGCTTGTTATTGCCTTCATCACGATACCGATGAGCATACACATCCCATTCATCTGGTCCGACTATACCTCCTCTGAGCCGTACAAGGCGGGTCTTCGTGCTGCATTTTGGGGCAGTGTATACGTTGTGACGTACACGATGTTGTTTGCCATTCCATTATCACTTGGAGCTGCGATCTGGCTCGAAGAATACGCACCAAACAACCGATTCCGAAGGGCAATTCAGGCACTTATCACCAATCTTGCAGGTGTTCCTGCCATCGTTTTCGGTCTGTTTGGCCTTGCCCTTTTCCTCACCGATCGGGGAATCGGATTGGGACTCGGAGGCACAGTCCTGACTGCAGGGATGACCATGGCAACAATGGCCATGCCAACCATCGTCATCTCATCGCAAGAAGCCCTGCGTGCCGTTCCACCATCCCTTCGTAACGCTGCATTCGGCTTAGGATGTACGAAGTGGCAAGTGACCAAAGATCACGTTCTACCGCACGCCATGCCTGGAATGATGACGGGAACCATTCTCGCCATGTCAAGAATCATGGGTGAAGCGGCCCCATTGATTCTTGTCGGTGCTGTTGCGTCTGTCTTTACCGAACCAGATGCGTTCTTCTACATCTCCTACGACTTTGCTCCGAACTTTGATTATCTCTTTGCATGGATTCCTGGTGTGGAACCCTATCTGCAGAACATGCCGTTCTGGGCAGATCGTGAATTGTTCTCCGCTGATCCAAGTGCATACACCGGTGCAGACACAAACGACCGAGGAGCGTACACTGTCCTACCAGTACAGGTTTATCGATGGACGGACATGCCTGCTACTGGATTCAAAGTTGCTGCGGCAGGTGCGTCAATCGTCCTGCTTGGAACGCTGCTTGTCGTCAATTCTGCAGCAATTCTTCTCCGTGCTCACTTTAGGAGGTATTCGAACACATGACGAACAAATCTGATGAAAAAATGCTTACAGTCGGTGACCTGTTCACCATGATGAACAAACTCGTTGAGGTAGATGGCGTTGTTGGAGATGACGAGTTAAACCACATTGAAAACATCAAGAAAGATTTTGATAACGAAGAGCAAGAAATCTCCTCAGGAGAAGCCATGAGTATTCTCACTTCTCTTGCTGCAGCAGATTCGGATGAAAGCGATGAAGAGATGTTATCCATTCGAAAGATGATTGATTCGTTTTTCGAAGATTCGGAGACTGAAGAAGAAGTTGAGAAATCCGACACTGTTACTGAAGATATTGATGAGCAACAGGACGATACGGAAGAAGAAGTGGAGGAAGCAGAAGACTCCTCAACGTCCAATGAGGAGATTCCAGACTCAACACGCGATCTTGACATCGAAGGTGATGCCCACATGTGGATTCACGATTTGGATCTCCATTACGGAAACGCACAGGCCGTTTACAACGTATCCATCCCATTTGAACGGAACGCTGTCACTGCATTGATTGGCCCATCTGGTTGTGGAAAATCAACGCTCCTTCGCTGCCTAAACCGAATGAACGACCTTATCTCAATTTGTAAAATCGACGGAAAGATTGAGCTTGAAGATGACAACATCATGACCCGTGGTGCAGATTTGGTTACAATTCGTCGACGCGTCGGAATGGTTTTCCAAAAGCCAAATCCATTCCCGAAATCAATCTATGACAATGTAGCATACGGTGTACGACTGCACTACAACCCAAGCCGTAGAGAACTGGATCGCATTGTTGAAAGTGCACTACGACGTGCTGCTCTATGGGACGAAGTAAGCGATCGACTTCACGAACTGGGAACCAGTCTTTCTGGCGGTCAACAACAACGACTTTGTATTGCTCGAACGATTGCTGTCGAGCCTGAAGTCATTCTCATGGATGAGCCTTGTTCAGCACTCGATCCAATTGCAACAGCAAAAATCGAAGAGCTCATTCTTGAACTGAAGAAGCACTTCACAGTCGTCATTGTTACACACTCGATGTCTCAAGCGCAACGAGTGAGCGATTACACGGCCTTCATGTATCTTGGCCGACTAGTTGAGTTCGACAAAACTTCAGTCATCTTTGGAGACCCGAATATGGAATTAACGCGTCGATACATCTCTGGTCGCTTCGGTTGAATCAATAGAGTCATCAACATCAAACGCATGGGAATGACAATGAAGGTGAAGGCAATCCTCGTCGCTGGTGGAAAAGGCTCGCGACTCTTTCCATTTACGCGCTACACCCAAAAGACGCTGTTGCCGCTCTTCGATAGACCTGTCATCGATTATGCACTAGGGACCATTCGGAGAGGGGGTATATCTCGAATCACCATCATTTCCAACGAGCACATCGGGCACATTGCAAAGCATGTTGGCCAAAGTTTGGAGGGTGAGCAAATCCACTATGTTCTCGAAGAGGAGCCTGAAGGTGTTGCTCAGGCGCTTCTCTTAGCACGCCCACACAATGAGAACTGTCGTCTCATGATCTATTTCTCTGACAACATAACCACGGTGGAATTTGAAGACATCGTTCGAGAATTTTCTGAGGCAAAGGAAGCCCCTGGTTGCCTGTTGTTGGCTCGTGAAGAAGAACATCCAGAAGCATTCGGTGTTGCAGTTCTTGATGATGATGGCAACATCATCGATGTCGTTGAGAAGCCTGAAAACCCTCCATCGAATCTTGCAATCGGCGGAATTTATCTGTTCGATGAAACCTTTTGGGACAAGCTCGATCGTGCTTTTGAAGAAAAGGGTGATTCTTTCTCAATTTCGGACATCAATCGCGCTTACATCGCTGAAGGAAAAGCAAACTTCGTTTCCATAGGTGCAGATACGTGGGTCGACTGTGGTACGCCAGAAACCCTTCTTCAAGCCAGCATGATGGCCAAAGAAGGGAAGCTCAATCCTCGTCCATATCGGGAGAGATGATTCTATGAAAATCGGAATAATTGGAGCGGGAATGGTCGGTGGAGCGATTGAGCACTGCTTTGGAGATGCGCACGAGTTGTTTGTCCACGATCCTGCTCGTGGAACGGAGTTATCCGTTGTTACGGACAACGTCGATTTTGCTTACATCGCTGTACCGACTCCGCCGCATCCAGAAACTGGGGCATGCGATACACGCATCGTCGAGGCAACCCTTGATGCCTTGCCAGATGGCTTTACGGCTATCATCAAAAGCACTGTCGTACCAGGAACAACGCAGCACTATCACGAACAATACCCTCATCTCAAAATCGCTTATTCTCCTGAATTTTTGGTCGAACGTCAGCGTTTAGAGGATTTTGCAAATCAAGACATCTTGGTCTGTGGTACGCATCACGCCGATGTTGCAGAACGCGTGTTTGAACAACATCGCCAAGCAGGAGTTCTTCGTCGTGACCAAACGTTCCAAGTCACTCCAACACAAGCTGAATTGGTCAAATACACCAAGAACACATT
>JBMYJV010000032.1:0-11023 GCA_049594755.1 Candidatus Poseidoniaceae archaeon | reverse complement strand
CTGAATCCATCCATTGGTTTTGCGAAGTTTTCACATCCTTGAGACCGCATGTCGTGCTCGATGATTTGTCCATCAATGCGTTGGTAGATTTTCGGAACAAGCTCCTCCAACGTTATCGACTCGAGAACTTCTTCGTTCGCTTGAATGGTCTCGTAAGCAATCATTTCACGGTAGGTCCTTCGTTGTGGATCGTCCCAATTGAGTTCGTAGTAAGCGCTTGGCATGTTCAACCAATTCGACAATCCTGGAATGTTCAACCATGAGTGTGTGACGGCGCGAATGGATCCATCAATTTCTCGTGCATCGACATTGTATCCTTCCAAGTAGAGTTCCTGAATCACCTCTGGACTCGACCTGTCCGAAATGTTGTATGTGGTGTACTTTGTCAATGAATTGACTCTCCACTGACTGTAATCGCCGCCCCAGCGGAGGTATTCATAGAGAGCGTCCTCTGAGTCGATGCTCCAAGGATTGTAACTCGAGAGGACAATCAATCGATCGCCTCGCAACATCATAGAAATTGGTGAACCTTCGATGGAAGAGTTGCTTGCAAATTCGATTTCACCGAATTCTGGAACGTTCATGATCGAGAGTGTTGACCCTTGGAGAGCATAGATGTAGTACCCATCCGTTTTGATGAAATCCGCTTCATCAACGCCTTGTTCTTGGTTGTTGGTACCGCTGAAATCTTCACCTTGGATACGTGCTTGCGGCTGTGCGGCTCCTGCTGAAGCATCCCCATCCATTGCCGCTTCTGCAACCATTCCATCATCGAACATGCTCCAGCCGTAGTAGTATTGTTCCTCTACGGCCTGCAACAATTGCGTTCGGTATTCTTCAGCTATGCTTGCTTTCAGATCGTATTCCATACTCAAACATGAGTTGAATTGAACCAAATGCGGTTGCGAAATCGTTCGACTTGTTTGCGTTCTCCAATCATCGGGTAATTCCGTAATTAGTTCATCATGTACATTCCCGATACATCCAGCTGTGAGCATTAAAAGTACAAGGCCGAATGAGGTAACTACCCGTTTGTCCATAAACCTATGAGGCATTGGGACATTATGAAAGAGTTGGTAAATTGATTTTACTTTTCATACGTCAAATTGCAGCGCTTGAACACCATCGTGAGAGATTTTCCACGGTGCTTTTCTTGATGAACCAACCTTCTCAATAAACCCATTACTGTTCAGAACACGCAGATGGTGGGACAACAACTGTCTGGAGATTTCCAACTGTGATCGTATTTCTTTTCCACTCAACCCGAACGCTCCTGATTGAGAAAGAATTTGCAAAATTGCCAATCGTGTTCCGACCAATGGACTCTTGATTCGATCGATATCGTGGGGATTGATCGTTGAAGCAGCATATCGCCTCAGTTTCCCATCTCTCCATGACATGACCGAACCTTCTCGTTCCAAGATTTGGATATGATATGCAGTAACACCATTCGCAAGCCCTAACCCATCACGCAAAGCACTGAAATGCACTCCTGCATTCCCCTCAATAAAACCAAGAATACGGCCCTTTGTTCGTTCATTTTCTTCCTTTTTCCGAACAACCAAAGGCGTAAGGAAGGCAAGAATAAACAAGATTCGAATGAACTCAAAAAACACCGATCCAAGAATGACGGATGTCAAGAGGCTCCCGCCAACACCGATCAATAATTCGGGCGTATTCGATGCACGCTCATCTTCTTCCGGATTTTCGGGCTCGGCCGCCCCATCATCTACATCCAAGGGCGCCGCAGTTTCAGGTTCAGCGTAGTCGGCGACATCATCATCGAACTCCCCCTTTTGTTCATCTGGCGCTTGGATTTCGAATCCAATCATTGCAAAACCAGTGACAACAGAAATGAAGCCAAGGAGAACAAGAAGACGAAGAAGCAAAACCCCTCGCATGGGTTAAAGTTGAATTGAACCACATATCAATGGCGTGGTAAATTGATTTGACACATTCGGGCATCATTATGTGCTGGCCAGACATGGAATGAACTATGCCAGAAAACGTCGAAATCGAACGGCGTTTTCTTGTCGATGGGCGATTTGAGCGCCCATGGGTTCACGAATCAACAACATGCATTGAAATCAAGCAGTGGTATCTCGATCACAAACGATTCAACGTATCCGTCGAGCAGAATGCAGTCGTCTACAAGAACAAACAATTGGTATCCGGGCTATCTAAGGAAGTCTGCAGCGCACTTCTTGAAGAACCGGAGTGGACGGTCCGGATTCGAAAATCGCATTCTGCTTATCTTCTGACACTCAAAGGGTCCAGAAAGGGTGCTTCTGCTGCAGAATTTGAATGGGAAATTGAACGCAACACTGCAGAATCCGTTGTCGATGATTCGATGTATCCCTTTGTCGAGAAAAAACGCTATCTCTGGATAAACACTGACGGATTTGTTTGGGAAATCGATGAATTTGAAAGCAATCTTGCAGGACTGATCATCGCTGAAGTCGAACTTGAAGATGAAGAAGCTACAGTTGAAATCCCTTCATGGGCAGGAATGGAATTGACCTATTTACGCGGCTGGTCAAATGCTTCATTGGCTCGAATGCTCACTCGTCAGTAACTGTTGATTGCCTCAACGATGCGTTCCAATTCATCATCGGTAAGTCCGTGATGGACTGGTATGGAGACGAGTTGTTCAGAAAGCTGAGATGTAACTGGGAATTCATCGTTCGCTTGTTGATGAACCTTGTACACTGGATGCTGGTGACAAGGTACTGGATAAATCCGGCGTGCGTCGATGTCATGGGCCGCCATGTGTTGGAGAAATGCTTCAACATTCTCTGTTTGTAGGCAATACTGGTGCCATGCATGTTGAGAGTCAGGGCGGACTTCAGGAGCATGCAATGTTGGATGTGTACGAATCGTTTCGCTGAGTATCGCAGCATTGGAACGGCGACGAGCAAGCCAATCGTCAAGATGCTTCAACTGCACACGACCAATGGCAGCGAATACTTCTGACATACGCATGTTGGTTCCAACTTCTTGAGACTGCAGTGAACCATCTCGGCCATGGTCGACAATGGATTTGATTCTGGCTCCAATCACCTGATCACCGGATGTAATCATCCCTCCCTCGCCACCAACAGCTACATTCTTTGAAGGGAAGAACGAGAAACAAGAAATGGTTCCAAGCGCACCAGCCATGGTGGTTGCTCCATTGTGAATGATTGAGGCGCCGTGGGCTTGTGCAGCATCTTCGATCAAGGCGAGATTATGTTCTTCGCACAAATCGATAAGTTCAGTTCCATAACACTGACCGAACAAATGGACACCAATGACGCCCTTGGTCTTTGAAGTAATGCGCTGTTTCACATCTTCAACATCGAGGCACCAATACTCAGGCTCAACTTCAGCAAATATGGGTGTAGCTCCAGTCATGGAAACCGACGTTGCAGTAGCAATAAACGTCAACGAGGGAACAATCACTTCGTCCCCTGGACCAATTCCAAGAAGACGGAGCGCAGCGATGAGAGCACCAGAACCACTGTTGCATGGAGACGCGAATTCAACACCACAATACTCGGCAAACTCTTCGGCGAAGGCACGACCTTGTGGGCCTTTGACCCAACGACCTGAATCCAACGTAGTGATGGCAGCCTCACGCATTTCGTCCGTCCATGATGGTCGAGCCAGCGGAATACGTTCAGGCATGTTTCGGCGAACGAATCGACCTTCAAGAGCATGCGCTTTGACCCATCTGCGCGTCGCGTACTTCAAGACCTCAAGCGCCTCTGCTCGGTTATGGTGTCTGATGAAGAGCAACCCTCTCCATCGGAATTTGCCTCATTGGTCAACGATATTCTTGACCCGGCTGTCTCAGCTGGTCCAAAGAAGAAATTCAAACCGAAAGGCCTCTTTCTCGGCGAACGAAGAGATTCAGGGGCACCGATCGATATTCCTTCCCAAGTATTGGCTCGTCACGCAGCCATGCTCGGCTCCACAGGTTCAGGCAAGACCGTTATGGCAAAGGCTCTGATTGAGGAAGCAGCCCTTGCCGGCATTCCAGCACTCATCATTGACCCACAAGGTGATCTTGCTCGCCTTGCTCTCGGTATTGATGAATCTGAACTTCAGGAGCGAGATGGTGATGTTGATCGAAAGCGTAAGTTGCTCGAAAACAGTGAGGTAAGGATTTGGACACCCTTGCGAAGCAAAGGCCTACCGCTTTGCATCGATCCATTCAGAGCACCACCTGCAGACCTTGACCCTGAAGAAGCCATCACAGCATGGGACATGGTCGCAGCTGGGTTCACGAGCCTTGCAGGATACGATGTTGAGAAAGCTCAAGGGAAAGTTGTCAAACCGTTCCTGTACGAGATACTCGTTGAAGGAACACGCTGCGGTTTGGATGTTGGCGACTTCCAATCACTCGCTCGTGTTGTTCGGGAACCACATCATGAATTTACGCGATTCCTCTATCCTCACTGTTTCATTGAGGACGATGAGGGAGAGAAACCAGATGTTCCAAGTTGGGACGAGGTCATGTTCGAACATCGGCTTACTGATTTTGAAGAACGATTGCCAAAAACCACTCGCAATGATTTGGCTCGGCGACTCGCAGCTTTTTCCAGCGGTGTCAATCAACTCCTCTTTTCCAATGGAGTTCCAATTGACATTGACTCCTTTGTTGAACCAGCCATTCCCGGAAAGATTCCATTGAACATCGTTTACCTAAACACCATTCAAGACGAAGCGCAAAAGCAGTATTTCGTCCAAGAACTGTCCCGCGAATTGTACGATTGGATGCTGACGCAACAACCTGCTGATGGTGAATTGAAATTGCTTTTCTTCATGGATGAGGTTGCGCCATATCTCCCCCCACATCCTCGTAATCCTCCAGCAAAAGATCTCATCAAACTCATTTTCAAACAGGCTCGAAAATACGGTGTTGCATGCGTTTTAGCGACACAGAACGTTTCTGATGTTGACTACAAGATTCTCGCTCAAGCCAATACGACGTTCATCGGACGATTCACTCAACCACAAGATGTTGAGAAGGTTCGCCACCTTCTCAAGGAGAGTGGAGGTGACCAAGATTTGGTTGCACAATTGCCAACACTCGGCCCTGGGCAATTCCAAATGGTTGCTCCCGACGTTGACCCAGCACCTGTTCCAATCCAATGCCGTTGGTTGTACACCGATCACGGGGCTCCGCTCAATGAAGATCAGGTTGAGGACATCATTTCTGCTGAGATACGGGCTTGGGCAAAGTCGCGTTCAGCTGGACGAAAAGGCCGAGGAACGGGAGCTGCACATGCAGCCAGTCGAGGGTCAAACTGGTCGAATGGGAGCAACGAGGATGACTCTGAATCAATTGTCGAAACTGCTCGGATTCAGGCCATTGGTGGGATGACTGCAGCCAGTCGCGGCATCGTCGATGAGTCTGGATTTGAAGTACGACTCATGGGCGGGTTGTCCGTTCTCAAAGACGGACGAGATCCTCTGTACACAATGCAAGCAGCGGTCAACGGGGCTTCTGTCATCGCCCTCGCTTGGGCGTTTGTGGCCTTGTTGGAAGCATGGCGTATTGGTGATATTGGATGGTTTGGACTCGCATCAAGTGGTATCATTACGCTCACAGTAGGTCTGTTTATCTCACTCGAATTGATACTTTCACACGATCTTGTTCTCCTCAGAAAACTTGCGAAGTTTGCACGTTTGTTCCAATTGTTCTTGGTTGCATGGATATGGATCCTGTTCTCATGGTCTACGTGGGGAACGCTTGATTTGATGGGATTGGATCCCCTCCTCGAAGTGGTTGTTGTTTGGGTGACCATCTTCACGGGTATTGATTTCATCAATCGGTTCCGCCTTGGAAAGATTCGTTGGAACGGAGGAAGCGCACTTGACAAAGTGGTTGGATTAACAGCGATACTAACCGACTCTCAGATGTCAGAAATGCGTGCAAATTCAACGCAAATTCTCGGTGTGTTTCGATGGATACTCCATGGCTTAACCGTGGTTTGGTTATCGATTCTCATCGCTTTTGCGACTCCGTTGGAAAGTGCACCGAACTGGCTTGATGATATGTCAAATGTTCACTTGTGGCTAGCATCACTGTACGCATTGATTTTCTTCAGTGAAGGTTGGTTAAGATCTCGGAAGCGTTACACAGAGAAATAAGATTGAACACTCGTTTTAGCGAAGGAAAACCCGGATTGTGTACAAGAGGTAGTAACAAAAACACAGCACTGTGAGCCAAGAAACAGTAAGAAGTGTTGATTGGTTACATGACCTCATATCCGAGAGATCGTTTTTCCGCATCTTGATGAGGATGTATGCCCAATTGATCCAATACAACCACATCATGAATGCTAACAATAAATGAATAACAGGGCTTTGGATGGCTGAAGTATCTCGCCATATTCGGTGAAGAGCAATCAGTGAAAAGCTAGCAAATCCGAGCCCCACCAGTCGCCTTGGATGTGGTAATGCCCATGGAATGAGTAATGCAAAAACCATCATGTGATAACCATAGTGCACCTTTGAATAGAAAATAAACACCCATAAAATGCAAAGCACAAACGCAGGAGCGATTTCAATCTTCTTGAGCAAAGCCGAAACCCATGTCATGACCAAAGCAAAAACAAAAATCATGTGCAGCAAAGAACTTGGTACAAAGTAGATATAATCACCAAAGAATCTCCAAAACGACATACCACGCTGTTCAACATTGGAAACGGTTTCCGATAATTGATTACCTGAGGAGGGTTGCTGGCCTGTAAGATAAAAATTGAGAAACTGCAAAAACTCATCTGTCGCATGCAGTAGAAATGGTAGCGTGACGAGTATTCCGATTCCAAGTCCAATTCCTACGACCACCATTCGTTCTTTCCAACGTTCTGGGCCAACGGACGCAAGTGGGGCGCAAATCGCAGGAAACACCTTGACCATTGTTCCGAGTCCGAAGACAGCAGCCGCCTTATACCAACTTTTTCGAAGGATGAAAAGAAATGTGAGAAGCAAAAAACTCACAATGATGGCATCATCTTGCATCATCAAGATCGTGGTGTAATTTGAAAACGGTGATGCGATGAAAAAAATCGTCCCTGCTACTGCATAGCGTTTCTCAAATAACCCGAGGAGTATGTGATACAAAATAACGGATGACAGGAAACCAAACACAGCAAACCAACAGGTCCAAACGAGTGCTGTATTGCCTAACAGTACGGCTGGCACAAAAAGATAGTTGATGAGTGGGGGAGTGAGCGTTACATGCTCGGTATCGCGATAGAGTAAATCCCCTTCCAGAATGGTCTCTGCCCGATCCCTAAAGATGTCCAAGTCCTTGTGCTCATACCTGGTTGAATCACCTTCAAATTCATACGCAATCAGAATTGGTACAATAATAATCAACGTGAGAGAGAAAAACAGAAGATAGATTCTTTTGTTTGATTCGGTCTCAACCATATCAAAGAAGCGTATGAATCTGCTATTGGCTGAGTGAACCGATTTACGAATTTTTCCCGATACATTTGACATGCTGCTTACTCAAATCGAGTCGTCGAAGTGCATCATATATATCTTCGCTAGTGAATACCTATTTTACCCTCGTCAAGTTGGGTGAGGCATGAGTCTGGAAACATTACAACTCTCAATTATTATTCCTGTTCTTGATGAAGAGGAGAATTTGATTCCACTTGTTGAAGAGATTAAATCGGTCTTAGAGGATACTTCATTTGAAATCATATTCATCGACGATGGGTCAACCGATAATTCACTTGAAATCATGATGGGATTGAAAGAATCAGAAGGAAACGTTCGAGTTATCAAACATAGGCGGAATTTTGGAAAAGCAGTTGCATTAAAAACCGGTTTTGCCGCTGCAAGCGGAGAGATTTCAATCACAATGGATGGAGATTTGCAAGACAATCCAGCAGAAATTCCCCGATTTATTGATGAAATAAATAACGGAAACGATATTGTCTGTGGCTGGAGGGCAAAACGACGCGACAATATCTTCAAGCGATGGCCATCCAAAGTGTACAATCGTCTTGTACGAATGATGTGTGGGATCAAAATTCACGACATGAATTGTGGGTTCAAAGCCTACGATACTGATTTAGCGAAGTCACTCAACTTGTATGGGGATATGCACAGATACACGCCCGTGCTTGGGAAAATGAACGGTGCAAAAATTACTGAAATCGCAATCAATCACAGGCCACGACTGCACGGAAAATCAAAGTATGGCACAAAGCGATTGATGCGTGGCTTCTTTGATTTGATCACAATTTCATTCCTTATGGCGTTCCTTGAGCGCCCGATGCATTTGTTCGGGAAAGTTGGTGGCTTTCTGTCAACAACTGGACTTGTGATTTGTAGTTATCTTGTTTTCATCAAGTATGCTTACGACGAAGGGATTGGTGATCGGCCATTGCTCTCATTAGGAGTCTTACTCATTATCATTGGCGTTCAGTTCTTCTTGCTCGGGTTGCTCGGCGAAACAATCACGTATCGTGCAAGTGAAAACAATTCGAACACATCGTCCAGTAAAGAGCTTTGATTACTCTTCTTCGAGTTCTTCCGAAGACATCATTGTTAAGCCAAATACGAAGGCAATGATTTCAATGAGTACATTCAATGTTCTCGAAACAATGGCTACGATTCCTGCAATTCCTCCACTCAAAAACAATGAGAGATTGAATGTAAACACACCTTCTCTGGCTCCGAATCCAGCAGGTAAAAAGAAAGCAAAGAAGCCAACGAGCCATGCAATCGCGAATGAACCAATAAGAAGCGGCAGCGAAGCATCTACACCTAGCCCTAACAAAATGAATTTGTGGGCCAATCCCCAAAGGAGCCAAGATACGATCATCAAGATGAGAGCGACGCAATAAAACCTCCTTGTCATGGATGTTTCATGGTTCCAATCGCCTCTTCCTAAGAGCGAAAATGGTTTGCGAACCAAATCCTGCGTTAATTTCGGGCTTAAGATTGGGAAGAGGCTAGCAATCCCAACAAAAACCAAGATCCATTTCATTGAACTTGAAATCCCGTCCAATTCAATTAAGAAAAGTCCAGCAATGACAGCGGATGAGACACTGATGATTAACTCCCAGACGAACGATTCGAGAACAACCTTACTTCCATACTTACGAGCAACGTATGTCCTTCCTGCAATAAGGCTCACCTTGCCAGGAACATATTTTGCGATATTTGTTGTCCACCAAATACCAAAACATAACCGATAGGGGACATTAGCACCACTTCCCAACATCAAAAATTTCCAGATAATCGGACTTAGAATTAACACACCAAAAATACAGATGATCGACATAAAAATAATCGGTTTTGCATTGAACAAAGTCTCAAAAATATCGATATCACTTGACTTAATTTGTTGGTAAATGAACCAGAATGAAAGCAATACAACGAGGACTGTAAGGGCCTTGCCAAGCATCTGGGCAGAAGTATTTGACGTCGAATTTTCTTTCATTCGACAACCCCATACCATTGTTTCATCGTCGCTGTCAAAGATTTGGTCGTATATTTTCGATTGATTTCCGAGTGGGCATTTTGAACCAATTCAGAACGAAGTGCATCGTTATCAAGAAGATCGACCATTGAATTATGCAACGCATTTATGTCTCCCTCTGGAACGATAATTCCGGTTTTCCGATGCGTAATGGTTTCTTTAATTCCGCCACAATCTGTTCCAATTACAGGAACTCCTGCCATCATCGCTTCAAGAACGACAAGTCCTAAACCTTCTTTTTCACCAAGTGAAGTCGTTCTTGAAGGTAAAACAAATAATTCCGCTTGATTGTAAAATTCCTTGAGATCTTGACGAGGCTTCGAACCGTGGAATTCGATGTGATGTTCAACTCCTTTTTCCTGACTTAATGCACTCAATGATTCGAGTTCTGGGCCATCACCAACAATGTCTAGTTTCCATTCAATGAAGCGATTATCCTCTAGTAATTTGCTGAATGCGCTAATGAGAATATCGATTCCTTTTACTTCCATTAATCTTCCAACGAAGAGTATGCGTTTTGTTTCTCTGGATGCAGCCCCTGGTTCTTGACGAAAATCCTCCAATCCAAACACCATTGGTAAAACAAGTTCTTGTCCGTTTGAATCTCCATATTGCCCAGTAACAATTGCTTGAAGCGCTTCTGAAACAAAATGAACGTTTGTCGCTGATTTGATTGCATTTTGTGCAAGGCGTTTTGCAAGCTTCATTTTGTTGATCAGAAAAACATCGGTTCCATGCATTGAGATGTACAGGTCCGTTCCTTTCCTCATCGCTTTGTTTGTGATGTAACCTCCTGGAATGAGCCAATGGGCATGGACGATGTCTGGATTTAACTCCCGGATGATTTTCTTGGTTGCTTTTTTCCATTTTCGAAGGAAAGTGTAGAAGAGTAGTGCTTTGAAGATTGATTTCTTCACCTGCTTGTGCATATCGCCTTGGTAGGCGAGTGTTTGTCTGTGTTCCCGAGCATATCGAAATCGACGGATTTCAACACCGTCAATCGTCTCTTGAAGTGGAAGGCCGGGAGCATGCGGGCAATGGACAACAACCCGTGCAAATGTCGAACATACTTTGGCGAACTCATGCATGAATGGGGCAACGTGATCGTTTTTGAATCGAGGGTAAACATGGGTATTGAACAGGATGATTG
Organism: Candidatus Poseidoniaceae archaeon; assembly: GCA_049594755.1. GTDB lineage: Archaea > Thermoplasmatota > Poseidoniia > Poseidoniales > Poseidoniaceae > MGIIa-L2. The sequence goes on along the minus strand of JBMYJV010000032.1, from coordinate 380 downwards.
GCTTTGACTTCACTGCATCATCCATACACTTGCCTTTTGTTCATCATTTATTATTGATGCCAAATTTAGTCGTAGTTTTGATAGAGTTCACGCCGCACCAAACCTTTGCAGTATGAATGCCGTTAACCGTAGAGTTTAAGCTTGAGGCATGGTAAGATTTGCATTAATTTTCTTCAGATAGGGTTGGTTGCGTATACGGAAGCCATATGGCGATCTCGGAATTTATTTCATGAGCCCTAAGGATTCTATTGATTCGTCAATAGACTCTAACCTGATATGAGATACATACGGTCTACTAAGCCAAACTGGTGAAACAATGTATTTCAACAAAATGATGGCTTTAGTGATGATTGGATTGATGGCAACTGTAGGACTGGCAG
>JBMYJV010000031.1:0-11227 GCA_049594755.1 Candidatus Poseidoniaceae archaeon | reverse complement strand
TCAGCGGACTGGGCAAAGGTGTTACTGCAAGTAGCATCGGTGTTCTCCTGAAGAGTGCCGGCTTGCGTGTCACGTCAATCAAAATTGACCCCTATCTGAACAGCGATGCTGGAACCATGAGTCCGTTCGAACATGGCGAAGTCTTCGTTTTGGACGATGGAGGTGAAGTCGACCTTGACCTCGGCAACTACGAGCGCTTCCTCGATCTCAACCTTGCTCGAGACAACAACCTCACGACCGGTAAGGTCTATTCCAAGGTCCTCGAAGCTGAACGCCGCGGCGACTATCTTGGAAAAACAGTCCAAGTCATTCCACACATTACCGATGCTGTTCAAGATTGGATCATCGAAGTTGCCAAGCGACCTGCTGATGGGAGCGATGAAACACCCGATGTTTGCATCATCGAACTTGGCGGTACCGTTGGCGACATCGAAAGCGCACCATACTTGGAAGCGCTCCGTCAATTCCAATTCCGAGTTGGAAGGGAGAACGTCACCTTCGTTCACGTCTCCCTCGTTCCAGTTATGGGCCCTGTTGGTGAGCAGAAGACCAAGCCTACTCAGCACACGGTCAAGGAACTCATGGGCCTCGGCATCACCCCAGACGTCCTCGTTTGTCGTTCGAGCAAGCCACTGAACGACGAAACCCGACAGAAGCTTTCTGCCTTCTGTCATGTCCGTCCCGAAGCTGTCTTCTCGACACATGATGTTCCCAACATCTACCACGTTCCATTGATGCTTGAGGAACAAGGATTCTGCGATATTCTGGACATCGATTGCGACAAGACGGGTCTTCTTGCTAATTGGAAAGCAATGGCTCATCGCCTCGATGAACTTATCGAAGAGGTCAACATCGCTATGGTCGGAAAATACACCGATCTTTCCGATGCTTATCTCTCCGTCATCAAATCCCTCCAACATGCTGCACTTGCTGTTGAGCGTAAACTCAACATCGATTGGATTGAAGCAAGCGACTTGGAAGATGAAAACAACGCTGAGGCGTGGGGACTTCTCCGCAATGCCAACGGCGTCTTGGTCCCAGGTGGCTTCGGCGATCGTGGCATCGAAGGAAAGGTCCTCGCTGCACAATACGCTCGCGAAAACAATGTCCCCTATCTTGGCATTTGTCTTGGGTTGCAGGTTGCAACCATCGAATTCTGTCGCAACGTCTTGGGAATTAAGGATGCTACTTCCACCGAATTTGATGCAGATGCTGCCAATCCTGCAGTGATTTTCATGCCTGAAATTTCGAAGACCCACCTCGGAGGAACGATGCGTCTTGGTTCTCGACCAACCATCTTCCAAGTGGATGATTGCGTTACAAAGCGACTCTATGGAGGCCATGATTCGGTCGATGAACGTCATCGTCACCGTTACGAAATCAATCCTGATCTGGTTGATCAAATCGAATCTGCTGGACTCAAATTCGTTGGTAAGGACGAAAGCGGACAGCGTTGTGAAATTTTTGAACTCGATGGACATCCGTACTACGTTGGCGTCCAGTACCATCCTGAGTTCAAGTCTCGTCCTGGCCGTCCAAGCCCACCGTTCCTTGGTTTGCTTCTCGCTTCAAGCGGGCAACCGCTGCCTTAAGCATCCAACACTCGAATCACTCGAGTTGTACGATAGCCTTGCAACAACTTGACAAAACGTCGTTGTTGGAATTCCTCGTCCAATGTAACATCGCCTGTATCGATTCGTACATTCGAAAGGCCCAACAACTTCGATGGTGTTGCAACACCAAGAATCGAATCCAAACCTATCGCTCGCAGTACATCTGGAGAAAGTTGGAGGTTGCCTCGCCCAATCAGGAAGCCTTGACCTCCCATCGGTGAGAGAAGCAGCAAACGAGGTCCTTCGTAATCCTTCAAGTGTTCAAGCAGAGCCCTCTCGTTCAAATCTGCATGAACCTTCCCTTTGTGTTGAATATCGATGCCGAGAAGTGTGAGTTCCACATCGAGATGTTCTCCCATTCTGCGTAAGGTTCCACCACTTCCCCAAATGACCATCAGTTCAGGATCTGCTTCGAGGAGGTTCCCGATGTGATTTGCAAGCCCCTCAATGGTCTCGGCTTCACTTGCACGCTCGACTTGTTCCTTTGCGCCTTGCATGAAGCGTGGACTCGATGGTGTCCATGCCTCACCATACATGCGAACTTTCCACTCACCGCGTTGGTAGATTTCCTCATCCAAATCCATGACTTCCGTGATGGCAACCATCAGATCGCCCTGTAGGAATGCGAGGAGGACCTCAGCGGCAGCATTTGGTGTAGTAGCAAAACAACCTGAATGCATTTTCACGCCTGCTGGAACCCCAATCAGTGGCGTTTCATGACCATCAAGAGCATTGACGATGTCTCTGGTTGTCCCATCACCGCCGGCGTAGAGAATGGCATCAACATTGGCTGATACCAAATCCAAAACGAGTGCGGCGGTATCGTCAGCCGTGGATTCGGATGGCGATGGATGGCGTTGTTCGTAATCGACGCCATCGAGCCAGTCTCCTCCCATTCGACCGGTCCAAGCAACGAATGTTGGATCAACTCCCATTCGATTCAAACTCGATTGTTGCAGGTCAATGAATTTGGAAATGCATTGTTGCATTCGAGGGCCTGAACGATCGACTGCACCAGCTTCACGTGCTTCTTTGGCGCGTCCATCGCTTCCTTTGAATCCCAATCGTCCACCCAGGCCGGCATCAGGATTGACAACGATGCCGATTCGCATAACTCAACGTTCCTTCGTTTCGTTTTCAATGATTGCTCTCAACCGTATGGAATCCATCAACCGATGTTTTCATGGTGTTACGGATGATGGCGTTTCATGGTCAAACAATCCAAACCGGACGAGATTGCCCTCGATGACATCATGAAAGAAAGCATGAAAGAAATGGGTAAGGGCGAGGTATCACAGGATGAGGTCGTCCCAGAGCCTCAACCAGAATCGCCAAAGGCTGAGGAAACAAAACCGCAATTCGGATTCAAACTCGGTGGCGCACAAACGCCGGATTCGTTCGTAGTTTCAACACCCAAGAAAGAGCAAGATGAACAGGTCAAACACCAAGTCATTCTTGACAAACCGAGTCAAGGTTTGGACGATGACATCATCGTTGATTGGTGATTTCAAGCGTCGCATTGATGAATGGGACCGTCGAGGGTGAGGCAAGAGGCGTCCCCATGTCGATGGTCAACGTTACCCTTCCTGATGGTACTGTCAACGAATACGCAGCAGGCGTAACTGCTGGCGAAGTCGTGACCGATGCACTTGGAAAGAAGCACGGATGCCTAGCAGCACGCATCAACAATGTTGAACGCGACCTCTCCACACCGCTAACAGACGATTGCGATGTCGAAGGTATTCTTGCTGAGAGCGATGAAGGCATTCACATTCTTCGCCACAGTGCTGCACACTTGCTAGCGCAAGCGGTTATGGAACTCTATCCTGATGCAAAGCCAACCATTGGTCCAGCCATCGATCGTGGATTCTACTACGACTTTGCTATGGAACCCATCGGCGAAGGCGACTTGAAACCCATCGAGAAAAAAATGCACGAGATTGCTCGACGAAATCTCAAGGTTGAGCGTGTAGAACTGGACGACCAAGAGCTGCGAGAGCACTTCACATCGAATCCGTACAAGATTGAAATCATCGACGATAAATTGGAAGATGGGGATGGCTCAACCATCTACAAGCAAGGTGAATGGTACGACCTTTGCTTGGGCCCACACGTTCCAAGCACAGCGAAATTGATGTTCAGCCGTCTTACTTCAGTCTCCTCTGCCTACTGGCGTGGTGATCAATCTCGCGAACAGTTGGTGCGAATTTACGGCATTGTTGAGCCAACAAAGGAAGCGCTGAAAGCAACTCTGCATCGAATGGAACAAGCGAAACTACGCGACCATCGAAAACTTGGCAAGGATTTGCAATTGTTCCATGTTGACGAAGAAGTTGGTCAAGGACTCATACTCTGGACTCCACGCGGTGCGATTGTTCGACAGCAATTGCAGGATTTCATCTCGCATCATTTGCGCCGACAAGGCTACGACCAAGTGTTCACGCCCCACATCGGAAAATTGGATTTGTACCGCACATCTGGACACTTCCCCTACTACCAAGACAGTCAATATCCTCCACTCGTTGAACGTGACCTCATGAAAAAACTCGCAGATGAGGGATGTTCGTGTTCCGAATTGTCCAACCTGATGAGCACTGGAGACATCGATGGATACATGCTCAAACCGATGAATTGCCCACATCACGTCAAGATCTATGCATCACAAGCTCGGTCCTACCGAGACCTTCCTCTTCGTCTCGCAGAGTTTGGAACGGTCTATCGATGGGAGCAATCCGGTGAAATCTCAGGAATGACGCGTGTTCGTGGATTTACACAAGACGATGCACATCTCTTCGTTACTGAAGACCAAATCGCTGACGAAGTCATGGGATGCATCGAACTCGTTCAAACCATCTTTGACGTCCTTGGGATGCACGATTACCGTGTACGAGTCGGATTGCGTGACCCGAACAGCGACAAGTACGTTGGTGAATCCGATCGATGGGATCGAGCCGAAGAAGCCTGTCGTTCCGCAGCGGCTCAACTCGGTGTTAATTGGTCCGAGGAAGAAGGCGAAGCAGCCTTCTACGGACCAAAGATCGATTTCGTTGTCAAAGACGTTATTGGTCGAGAATGGCAACTTGGAACCGTTCAAGTCGATTACAACCTTCCTGAGCGCTTCGACTTGTGGTACAAGGGCAGTGACGGTGAAAACCATCGCCCGGTCATGATCCATCGTGCACCATTTGGCTCAATGGAGCGTTTCTGTGGCGTACTCATCGAGCACTTTGCTGGAAAATTCCCTACCTGGTTGTCACCAACACAGGTCCACATCCTCACCATCTCGGAAAAGCACAAGCAATATGCATCCGAGGTTGCCCAGAAGCTGAAGGATGCTGGCGTTCGTGTCAAGATCGATGATGGAGACGATACGATTGGAAAGAAGATTCGAACCCATCGTAAGATGCGCCCTGCCTACCTCATGATTCTTGGCGATGGTGAAATGAACAACAACTGTGTTTCGTTGCGTTCACGTACAGGCGACCAAATTGCTGACATTCCTGTCGACCAATTCCTCTCCGACCTCAAGGAAGAAATTGATAACAAAATTTCAGAACCTTCCTTGGTCCCAAAAGCTCAGGAAAACTGAACTTCATTACTGCATCAATTCGCACTCCATAAAAGGAAGCAGGGTGTGGCAAATCCATGACTGGACCGGTGATTGTTGAGGGGTTTGCCTCCATCGCCGTTGTTCCATTGGTCCTAGCAGCAGTCATCGCCCTGTTGTTTTGGCGAACGGTTGTTCCACGACAGTTGCGTGGATTGCAGGTTGCATTCGAGACAGGCCCCATGCGATATGAGGTTCATACCGTAACAGAATCGTTTGGTGAAGCACGTGATTTGCTTCGTTCACGCGGCATGCGTTTTGGAGTCGCAACCTACCTTTTTGCACTAACAGGTGCATTGCTTCTCTTCTTCGAATACCTCATCTATGCACAAGGTCAGAGTGACGGTTTTCACGCTCCAAACATTTCACTTGCATTGATTCTGATCATCCTTCCCGCAGTGATTTCATCCGGCTCATCTCTCGGCGCTCAAATCATTAAACCGATTGGTCATGGAAAAGCAAAGTTGCAGGAATCAAGCAGTGCACGCAACACCGCTTACATTGCATTGACAATCTTCTGGTTCCTCGGTGTCGGCCTGTTTTACTCACTTCTCGGCTCGTGGGGCGTTCCATTCACGCATCGACTCAGCGGGTCGTTGCTGCTCGCATTCTCTCCTTCAATCGTGGCTTATGGGCGAGTGATGGGGACCTCATGGCAAGCGCTTCGTCAATCATCTGCACAAATTGCGAAAGGCAATCCTTCTCCATTCCACAATCATGCACCAAATGCGCGACAGCAAGTGATTGCACGAATTGTTCATCTCAACACATTGGCCATGCCTGTTGTCGCCATCAACACGCTGCTCTCGTTGATCGCCATCCTTGTTGCACCTGAATTGTTCACGCATTCTGAGCGGGTTCTCGAACTTCCAGAATACCGAGAACAAGCCACCATCATGGAAGAAGGTGGAATCCTTGGATTCTTCCTCATCGAGTTGTTTTCCAACATCCCTGATCCAGGATTGCGTGTACCATTGGTTACATCCATTCTGTTGTTCCTTCTCCTCAACGTTGCCTTGGTTGGGTTCCTGTTTGTTTACGAAGTTGCTAGGATTCTTTTCCTCGATGTCCAAGATGTTTCAGGTCGAGGAGGTATTCGCTTAGCAGACAGTCGATTGCTTCGTGCAGAACGTTCTCAGCAAGCCAAGGTCCTCAACTTCTGCTTCACTGGATTTGCGGGACAGTCAATGCTCCTTCTCGCTCTCGCCATGATCACGTTCTGGGATTCTTCGTTCCTTCCACAAGGCGGTGCTTGTGGTGATTGGGAAAACACGCTGTGCACCTATGTCGAGAAGGATGCGATGGAAGAATTGACCTGGATGTTGGCTTCTGGAGGTCAGATTTGCTTCCTCCTCATCTGGCTGACATCGCTTCAGGTCGGATCCAAACTCGATGATATCACCTTTGATGCAAGCATCAGTGAACAGCGTCAAATGTTGACACAGATGGAAGACATGATCTATCTGAAACAACGACCGTTTACGGAACTCATTGCTCAAGACAAATGGACGCGAGCCATCGAACATTACGATGAGATTCTGAATCCGACAGAATCATCAACGCAAGGATTGGATTTATTGCGGCAAACGGGAGCCAAAATGCAGTTGTTTGCTGGGTTGAATCGTTGGGAGGAAGCGGAGGAAAACGCTGTCTCGTTGCTTGCATTGCAAACAGGCCGAGACGCTCAAGTTGCACGATTGATTCTTGCAGCTGCAAGTCTCTGTCAACGAGACCTGCCAGAGGCTGCGCCTCGACTTGCGCTCTTGAACAAGAGCGACATCGAAGCGGCACGATTGCAATGGTTTGCTGCCGTCCTTGATTCAAAGCGAAGTGTTCCGAGTGCTTCACAACCCGTGCTCGGTGTTGATCCACTCATGCGTCGAAACATCGACTTGCTCAACAGAACGGCGAACGGAGAGCCTCGAGCCAATACCACCTATCGAAACAAGCCTGCTGATCGATTGATGCTGCTCGGCGATTGTGCTCGCATGCGTCTCAGTGGACGGAGCGAAGAGGCCTTGTCGATGCTTGAAGCGTTCATGAAGAAGCATGAGGAACACGCTGAATTGCCAACATCGACGTGGTCACAAGGCCGAGTAGTTGCAGCATTGTTGCATCTTGATGCAGGCCGGCCGAACACGGCTGTACGTATTGCACGAGAATTGAGGAAAAAGGAGCCACGTCATCCGCACGTTCGTTCATTGGTTCGAATTCTCAACGAATTGGGACTGCTTGATGCGATGGCTACAGAACCGACCAAGATGACCATGCTCATTGATTCTGCAGGCGATTGGATGCGAGAGTGGCCCATTTTGCATACAGTTCACATCTCACCACGACTCGGTTCAACACAAGCAAGGAAACATGCAGGGCGAGCCAATGCCTGGATTGTTCACTCAAAGGATCAATCGATATCGAAGTACTGGATGAAATCCAATCTTTGGAAGAAGATTCCATACAATGGAGAGCATGAACCTCCACATGGACTCTACTTGCACCTCTATGGTGTCATCACGACCATCGCTGGTATGCCTGTTGATCTTGGATTGCCAAGCGGCATCAACCACAGTGATTTGGTTCAACGAGACCTTGTTTGATCAAACACGTCGTCGCAAACGTTCCATGGATGCATCTGCTTGTCCGAGTTGTTCCAAAGCAGCCTCAACTTGGCCTCCAATGAGCCGTTCTTCAGCAAGTGCAATGGAAGCCTCGGTTTGTTTCATGTCTTCATCTGTCACAGGAATGCTCGATGCCGTGCATTGATTTCTCAAGACGGACCACTCCTGACGGACGAAGTCGAGTAGAGCCTGTGCCTCACCTTGCTCGTTACCAAGGGCATCGAGATCGATGGTAAGACGTTCAAGCAGTGTTGCAGCATGACTCCATTGACGCTCGTCGGCTGCTGACTGAACCTGCTTGAATCGAGTCATCCATTCCTTCTCATCGGCGAAACCACTGAACCGTTCTGTGATTTTCTTACGCTGCCGAAGAGCACGTCGAACGGTTTCCATGGCCTCACGTTCAACCTGAATAACACGAATGACACCTTCTGCTAGACCGATGGATTGACCGGTATCACCTGCTTCAAGAGCAGCCTCGGCTTGTTCGAGCCGGTGTTCAAGTTCGGATGTATCGAATCCATCTGCAGCCTTGAGCGCCTTCGCAGCATCACCAAGGACTTCGACAGCACGTTCCTTTGCGTCACCGTCGGCTTGAAGTTGAATAGGAATCACACAAGCAAGTTCGAAGGCTTTCTTGGGTGCTTCACGGTCGAGTTGTTTCTTCGCATCACGTACGATTTGCCGCAAGTTGTCAATGGTTGCACCAGATTGGCCTGTAAGCAGTTCTTCTGCCGTACGAATGGCTTCCTCTGCTTGTTCCCACCATGTGACGATTTCTTGAGCACGGCGCTTGGCTTGACGGAACAATCCTTCCGCTTCTCGTAACGAACCGAGGCTGGATTCGCGCTCACCCATTTCGTAAGATTTACGTGGGCGCTTTGCTAGTGGTGCTAATTCTTCGGCATGTTGAATCACGATCAGAGCCTCGCTTCGCACAACATCCACATCGGTTGCAAGCGAAAGAGAGCGTTCAATGTCCTCAGCCGCTTCTCGAAGCAAACGCATACCAAAGGCAGGATCGATGTGCCCCTCTTCCTTTGCTGTCATGACAAGGCTGCTGGCTTGGTCAACAGCTGCCCCTTCAGAACGTAGGACGAGAAGACGGTTCTCGATGGCATCCAATTCTTGGCGGAAGGCTTTCCGTTCCTCACGCATATCATCGCCAATGAACCAGAGATAGACCACATGTCCTACCACGAAGAGGCTGAGAAGAGGATGCGCCCAATCTTGTGGCTCGACAATCCATGTTTCACCTGCACGATCACCGACAAGCATTCCCACAACAGTAAGTGCACCGATGCTTGTCATCATTGCTCGGAACCGCATGACATCAATACCACCACGTAATGTGTTTGCTGAGGATTGGAACATGGCGAATCCTAGCGATGCGAAGAGGATGGTGGCTGCGATGTCTGTCGTACTCGACGAGTATGCACGGAGCGCGAACATCAGCAACACTGGCCAAACAATGCTTGTAGCTGCTCCAATTCGTGTTCGCGCACGAGGATCGTCAAGAATCAAATCCTGAATGACGATGCCCCACAACAGCACCAAGACGGGCATACCGAGTCCTGTAAGCAGGCTCGCATCACCAACAAAGGCATCCTTGAGTACCGGCCAAGCCAACCAAATGGCCCCACTCAAACAAAACAAGGCACAAACGGTGCTTAATCGCTCGATTCTCTGAACTCGAAGAACTCGTTCAGCCTTAATCGCCTCATCGACATCCCCCCAGAGCATGTTTTGGCCACAGATGGTTTTGATGAAGAAACCACCGACTCTTTGCATACTGTTCGGCAACAATGTTCAAGGGTGTGCTTGGATGGTGGACGAAGAAGGGGACATCCTATGAAAGGACTCATCACGATGGACGATTTGACCAACGACGACATACACAGCATTCTTGCTGATGCTGAGCGACTTTTGCCCGTTGCACGTGGCGAGACCTACCTCCCATTGTTGCAAGGAAAGATTCTCGGCAACCTGTTCTTTGAGCCAAGCACGCGTACTCGGATGTCCTTCGAGACAGCCATGAAGCGACTCGGTGGCGATGTTGTCAACCTTGGCGATGTCAAGACGTCCTCTGTTGTGAAAGGGGAAACACTTTTTGACACCATCCAGATGGTCGACGGGTACACCGACATTATCGCCATGCGCCACCCTCGACAAGGCGCTGCCAGATATGCACAAGATGCTGCACGGGTGCCCATTCTCAACGGCGGAGACGGTGCAGGACACCACCCAACACAAACCATGCTCGATTTGTTCACCATTCAGCAGTCCCATGGAACGCTTGAAGGATTGACGGTCATTCTTGCAGGAGATCTTCGATACGGTCGTACCGTCCACAGCCTCTCCCATGCTCTGGTTCGCTTTGGCTGCCGCTTGATCTTTGCATCTCCTGAACTGCTGCGAATGCCAGCAGAGATCGTTGAAGACCTCCGTGAACACGGTGCAGATGTCACGGAAACCGAAGACCTCCTTGGCAACATCAACCAAGCCGACGTTGTCTACATGACTCGAATCCAAAAGGAACGATTTGCTGATGAAGATGAATACGCCAAGGTTGCAGGTGCCTACAAGTTGCATGCACGTGACCTTGACAATGCTAAGTCGGAGATGGTCATTCTTCACCCACTTCCACGTGTTGATGAAATTCATCCAAGCGTCGATTCAACTCGACATGCACGCTACTTTGAGCAAGCCTTCAACGGTGTTGTTGCGCGAATGGCTCTCCTTTGTCGACTCTTGAACATCGAAGTCCCTGCTGAGATTGCAGGAGGTGATGCCTGATGGCTGATGAACACAACATGCGACGCGTCACTGCAATCAAGAATGGAACGGTCATTGATCACATTCCATCAGGGCAAGCTCTGAAGGTCTTGGAATTGCTCAATCTCTCTGGCGATACATCTGTCCCTGTATCCCTTGTAATGAATGTTCCATCCAAGAAGATGGGATCGAAGGACATCATCAAGGTCGAGGACCGTGAGTTAACACAGTCTGAACTTGATCGTTTGGCATTGGTCGCTCCTGACTCCAGCATCGCAATCATCCGTGTTTATTCGGTAGCAGAGAAGTTGAATGTGAACCTTGGTGAAGAAGTGCGAAACGTTGTTCGATGTACGTTCTCAAACTGCATTACACAGAACCCAAGAGAACCCCTAGCACATCGACTGAAGGTGACGAAGACCGACCCGTTGACACTACGCTGTCATTACTGCCAACGTCCACAAGATTTGGACGAGTTGATTCGTAACCTACTCTAAGTCAACATCGAGAAGGTCTCGCATATCGCATGCTTTGCATGTGGCTCCAGAGGTTGGCGAACCACAACGCTGACACTTTGTTGGATGCGAATGAACAGAAGGCGTACCTTTTCGAGC
>JBMYJV010000030.1:0-11243 GCA_049594755.1 Candidatus Poseidoniaceae archaeon | reverse complement strand
TCTTTTCACATCCCGCCAAGGATACTTTTCAGCTTTCACTCACGTTACTTGTAAACTATCGGTCTCGAGTTGTATTTAGGATTGGAAGTTTCTGCCTCCCATATTCACGCGCGATTTCCAGCGCACGCTACTCTCTTACAGTCACGTGGTCATATCAGGTATGGTTACGGGACTTTCACCCTCTCTGGCTGTGCCGTTCCAGGCAACTTCACCTTCTCTGACTTAGACAAAAGACTGCAAACCACATCTCCCTCACTTTCGAGTCGGGATTCGGCTTGTCCTGATCCGTTTTCATTCGCCACTACTCACGGAATCTCTGTTGATTTCATTTCCTCCCCCTACTAAGATGCTTCAATTCGGGGGGTTCCCTATCGCATCGCGATTGTTTCCGAAGAAACAGGAAGTCCCATTCAGCCATCTGCGGATCCAAGACATTCTTGCGTCTCCCCGCAGCTTATCGCAGCTTGTCACGACCTTCATCGGCACTCGAGCCGAGCGATCCCCCAGTTGGGTTGTAGCATCACATGTATGTATTCCACACCATGCGAGTAACCCTTCGGTATCTAAACATGCCAATTCGGCTTCCACAGAAAACCATCTCCCCGAGGGATGATTCTCCTCAGCCCTTCCCCCGACAGCAGTTGCCGAGGTGCTAAGCAACCTTCCGACCTACCTCACGTATATGAAGAAATCGGATGTCAAGTTGGCTTCATACCGCACCATGGAACCCCGGATTGGGTCATAATGATGGTAACTTGAGAAGATTTTGCGAAACCAGTGGTTCCCCTTGTATCGATGCGAGCATCGTTTTTGCTTCCCCATACTGTCCCATTTGGGCTAAAATTGCTGCGTGCAGATTGACAAAGTGGGATTTGGATTTCTCCGTTTCTGAAGCCATTCCAACAAGCCCGAGAGCCTTCTCTTCACGTCCGCTGAGGAGAAGTGCCTGAGCAAGATTGTACAGTGGTTCAGGATGATCGGTATTGGCACGAACTGCTTCTCTTAGAGAGAGAATGGCTGCTTCAAACTGTGTAGCTGCATTGGAAACATCGACAGGATCGGCAGACTCTTGCATCGTCGTAGCGACTTGCAGTAATGCGATTCCATAGTTGTTCATCGCACCAACATCTCCAGGAACACTCGCTAGAACCCTTTGGAAAGAACGGGCTGCGCTGCGCCAATCGCCTTGCCCGATGGATACAAATCCGCTTTCAACAAGCGCTTTGAGGGATTCGTCGTTGGAAGCCTGAACGGTCATCGCTCGTGCAGGGTGGAGGTCGAATGGAGTGAATGTTTTTTCCGCATATTCGACAACTTGCGGCTGAACAAAGGAATCATCAACTCCGTGGTCGACATGCACAACAGTATCTTCCAAGTCTGAGAATACAACCTCGATCACATCGTCGTCTTGTGCAAAGATTCCTTCACCGGAAGTTGTATCGAGAGGAATCTGCGGAATCGCCTCAGCAACCGTAGCCTCCATGATTGGAATCGCGGTGATTCGAACAGGCTCAGGTGTTGGAGAAACCTCCTCTTCGGTTGGAAGATTGACTTCGGGAAGTGAGGGGACAATCTCTTCAGGATCATCTTGCTCTGTCTCAACAGGAGGGGCGATGCTAACCGGTTCGGCGGCGTTCTCATCTGCTGATACAACAGGAGATTCAGGTTCCGGTTTAGGCACATCCTCGTTCGTTTCAGTGGTATGCTCGACATCGAATGGTATTCCGTCACGATGGCTTCCGATTCCAAATGGCAGACGTGACACGTTGGTCAGCGATTCACCACCGAAGCCGAATGGAAGTGAAGATGATGGTTCAGGCTCCTTCTCCTCGACTGGACGCTCCATACCTTCCAGATCATACCAAGCATCAGCGGCCTCGTCCAAACCAGGTACTTCTGTGGGAAGAACCATCTCGGCGTCCTGAAAATCTTGTGACTTCTTTTGAATTTGCGAACCACATGCAGGACAGGAACCACCAGCGAGATACAGAATGCCGCAGACTCCGCATTCGTTCATGGTGACCCTGTTGCCCCTTCGGGTTCAGGTTCTTCAATCCAACGCTTTGGCGAGCCTACTCTTCGGCATCGAGAGCTGTGTCTGCTTTACCAGAGGAAATGACCACCGACTTGATGGCAGAAATGATTTCTTCGGCGTCATCGTCGACCAAGGCTTCCGCTGGTGATTTTCCTTTGGCACGACCACGAGAGTATTGAGCAATGATTCCGATGAGCGCGATACAGGTGAGAGCAATCTTCCATGTTGTACCGCCATCTTCGCCGCCTACAACATAGACAAGGACCATGTAGAAGGTGACAATGAACGTCGAGAGAAGCATGACAGGGAAGCCTGCTTTGAAGAATTCATTGAAGGATATAGGATAACCTGCTTCTTCAGAGAGTCCTGCTGTTACAACGTTTGCTGATGCACCGATGAGAGTACCGTTACCACCTAGACAAGCGCCAAAAGCAAGTGCCCAAATCAATGGTCCAAGGTCGAGGCTGAGTTCAACAGAAAGCGAGAGAACGATTGGAATCATTGTCGCTGTGTATGGAATGTTGTCGATAAAGGCAGATGCGATAGCAGAGACCCATAGAATAATCACAACAGCAGCAGCGAGTCTGTATTCTTCACTGAACGATTCGATACCTTTCTCAACAAAGCTCCCGATGTAGTCGATGACTCCCATGTACTGCAATGAATGAACCAAGACAAACAGACCAGCAAAGAAGAGCAGAGTTGTCCATTCAACGTGTTCGAGAGGTTCTTCCAACTCGTGCGGATTTGTAGCGAGGAGCATAATGACAGCCCCGCCCAATGCGATCCAAGAAACGGCTATGTGAACAACCGGATGGAGGAAGAAGCCAACGATGACGAGACAGAGAATGGTGCCACTTACCTTGAGTCCTTTCATGTCCTTGATGGCATATTGTCGCTCGAGTTCTGTGATGTCTCGATCGCGTCGTCCACTAAACTCGTCTTTGTACAACCAGCGAATGAGCATGAAGGATGGAACGATTGTCAGCAGGATACCAGGTGCCATTTCGATGATAAAGTCGTTGAATGTGACGCCATCTGATGCGAGTGCTGCGATATCAGCATCTTTGTTTCCTTCAATGGCCGAAGGAGACATAGCAGATCCAATCATGATGTTCGGTGGATCCCCGATCATGGTGGCTGCACCACCGATGTTGGAGAAAAGCACCTCTGAAATCAGAATCGGTATCGGTTTGATGTCGAGTACTTTCGCAATCTGAATTGTGACAGGAGTGAGCAGGAGCATGGTTGTAACGTTGTCCAAAAATGCCGACAAAACAGCCGTAACTGCACAGAGAATAACAACAAGTGTCCAAATTTCTCCACCGCTTTTCTTGTACGCTTGTACAGCAAACCATTCGAACACACCGGTGTGTGAGATGACACCAACCATGACCATCATACCGAGAAGAAGACCAATGGTTTCCCAATCGATCATGGTCGTTACTGCTTTGAGACTGAGCGTATCTTCAACGGAGTAAAAGTTCAGTGCGACGACTGCGAGAAGTCCCCCGAGCGCCGCAGCGAGTGTTCTATGAACGACTTCAGTGATAATAAGCGCATAAACGAACACGAGGATTCCGAGTCCAACAAAAACGGCTTGCTTCTCCATCCCTTCTTTGACGTTGATGTCGAGATTGATTCCGTCTCCACCGCCTGCGGCAAAGCCACTTTGTACGAAGTACATCGTACCCACGACAATCAAGGAAAGTAGTGCAATCAATTGTGCAGGATGTCGTCGCGTGAAAAGAAGACTACCGCCCATGCTGCTTGGACCAACATGACCTTATTGAGCGTTGGGTTGGTGTTTCAATCAATTCTTCCAAAACACAGCCACATTCCCTCGGGCAAAAACGACATGACTTGATGTCTCGTTTGCAAGATGTGCCCAAACCTGTTTCATCTCTTCACGAGGAAAGAGCCCACGGTTGACCTTTGCTTTGACCAATGTTCTCGATGAGAGTTGCCCATCCAGTTCTACGACAACAGCATCCGTAAGGCCTGATTTCCCAATCCGCATCGTCACGGGCAAAGAGGCGTCTTTTGCCTGTCGTAGAATCGAATCAGGGATTTTCACGCTCGAACCTCCTTTGGCGACGGATAAGGGATGCGACGAACATGCCCGCATGTAAGGCAGCTGTGAATTCTCAAACCATTTCGCAGACGTACTCGAGCAGTTGATCCTTGAACCAACAAGGATGAGCACTTGCGGCAAACGACTTGCTTCGCTTCAGGTGTCAATCTGAGGCGATGTCGACGAGATATCTTGAACAGATGTTGTGCGAACGTTTTGCGATGCTGGACCGGGTGTTTCACTACATCATAGAGCATCGAAAGAAGATGGTCTCGGGATTGCAAAGCATGGTGCCTTCGCTTGTCCTTCAGACGTTGTCGTCGACGACTCATTCGTTCCACCTTAGTTGAGTGCATTGAGCAAGTCTGTTGTGATCAAGTCAATGTCTCTGTCACCATCGACAACTGTGAACAATCCTGCATCTTCGTAGAACGCTGCAAGAGGGGCCGTTTGTTCATGATAGGCTTTCAATCGAGCAACAACTGTCGCTTCAGTATCGTCTGCACGGCGCTTCTCGGAAAACGCTCCACATGCACAACCAGATTCTGGAAGCGGATTGAATGCATCGTGATAGACGACACCACAGTTCCCACAACTAAAACGGCCGCAGATTCTCTCTACAATACGTTCGTCTGGAACATCGATTGCAAGAACAATCGAAACATCGACGATTTCAGCAAGTGCTTCTGCCTGAGGAACGGTTCGAGGAAAGCCGTCGAACATGACGCCATCTTGCGCATCATCCTCTTTCATTCGATCTTTGATGAGGTCAATGATGACTTGATCTGGTACAAGTGCTCCTGCGTCCATGTACTTCTTCGCCTCAAGTCCAACGCTTGTTTCCGCCTTTACAGCAGCACGTAGCATATCGCCCGTTGAAACCTGCGGCAGACCAGTCGCATCCATCATACGTTGGGCTTGTGTTCCTTTCCCAGCACCGGGTGGGCCAAACAAAACTATGTTGAGCATGAACCAACGTTCTCCATCATCCATTTGAACGTATCACTTCAAACCCATGCGCTGAAGATACTGCTCACCATAGTGTTGCCATTGCTCCATGGTCCATCCGTTTGGAAGACCTCCAGGTGGCAATGGTGGACCTGCTGGAATTGGCGGGACTTCCTTGACTGGAGATGGTGGTAGTCCAGCAGGCGGCAGGCCGGCAGGCGGTAAACCAGCGGGAGGGCGGCCTGCAGGAGGGCGGCCTGCAGGAGGGAGCCCAGCAGGAGGCAACCCGGCGGGTGCCGAGGCCATTGGAACAGGCATATCCATCGATTGTGCGAGTGCTGCAGCGATTTCATCTTGTGAGACTTCGCCGGATGCCATATCGTTCACAGAGTGGCTGATGTCGAGAGCTTCATCGCGTCGTGTACCAAGGTGATCTGG
The DNA here is from genome assembly GCA_049594755.1 of Candidatus Poseidoniaceae archaeon. Lineage (GTDB taxonomy): Archaea > Thermoplasmatota > Poseidoniia > Poseidoniales > Poseidoniaceae > MGIIa-L2. The sequence continues at coordinate 5,748 of JBMYJV010000030.1, read as the reverse complement.
ATTTGTGTGAGCATCAGGAGAGACGAGGTCAGTACTTGAGTCAGTTACTTTGGCAGAGGATTTGAGGCGACGAGCTCCGATAATCATAGCAACCGCTACCGTTGCCAGTAACGGATAAGCAATCCATGGCGACATGTTCAGCAGCCCGCCAGAAGATTGTTGAGCACTGACGCTTGTATCCGCTGCAAATTCAACAACGACGTTTGAATCGGAGGTGAACACAATAACGAGTTGGTAGCGACCATCCTTTGCGTCGGAATCGGGCATGACCTTGCCAACAACATCGATGCTTTGACCCACACCGAGATCGGTGATGGTTGATGGTGACACGGTAACCTTTCGGTCCGAAAGTACCATGCCTTCAGAGTCTCGTACTTCAGCCCGTAGTGTACCGCTCAGTGGTTGGTTACCTTCGTTCACGAGGGTGAAGGTTTGTTTTGCAGAATCGCCACGTGGTATGAAGAGGAGTGGTGCAGCAGTGGTATCGGTCGAGATCCCTGCAAAATCGCTTTGTGGCACTTCCACTGTTAGAATCAACTCGCTCGTCACGAAACGACCATTGTTGCTTGCATTGACATACAGTGGGAGATCAAAGCCAGTGCCCGCATCGGTTTGATTTGGTGGAAGAATGGCAACAACAACATTGGCTTGAGAGAGAACACCAACAAAGGATGGTGGGTTCGCATAGTTGACCGTCCATCCATCCGGTGCAAGACCGTAACTCCATTCCAAGTCAAGGTCAGCATTACCTGTGTTGAGAACATTGAGTTGAACGAATGTGAAATTTTCACCAACAACAGCAGAAACGATTCCTGCTTCTGTTTGCTCCAATTGCACATCGAGGTTGTCCGATACGACCAGAGAAGTTGTGTTGAGTGTGAACGACTGAGCACTGTGTTCGACGCGTAGTGTGTATGTGTTTGAGTTCCCTTCTCGGGCAGTTTCAGGAACAAGAAGCATCAACTGTACATCTGCTGATTGTCCAGCTTGTAAGTTCAAGTTGAGGTTGGTTGAACTCGTTTGGTCAAGATACGACATTTGAGCGGCCCACGAAGGGTTGCCTCTCTCAAGCGTTACTGTGAAGCCCATCTCTGTGTTTCCATCGTTGCTGATGGTGTGGTTGTAGTAGACGACATCTCCTGTGTTCGCATAGACGGGCGCTGCCAGTGCACCTGGACCGATGGCACCGGACGGACCGTAAAGATCGGATTTGAAAGAACGTAATTCCGAAACTGCAACATCGACCACTTCGACATGGTTCAACGTTGGATCTGTTGGCGATGTTACAACACACGTGATTTGATCGATGGAACCTGCTGCCGGTTGGCCATTCGAAACACCCGGGACAAACACATTCACATCCATCGATAGATCTTGCAGAATGTTCAGTGGTTCAAATTCCAGTGTGGAAGAATTGGAGTTTCCAAGCATAATCTGCCATTGTGAAGCCGATGTGCACGACATCGTATATTGTGCTGCTGAGTTACCGGTATTGCGCACACCAATCGAGAAGCCAGTACTTCCACCAGGTTGCGCTTCTACACCGACGGTTCCTGATGGGACAACATCAACCGAGTCGACTTGATCAATGGTGAAGGTCAGTCGTTGCGTGTGCGATACTGTCGGTTGATTTTGGTAGCGAGCGGTCACGTCAACGACGAAGGTTCCTGCACGAGCAAATCGTTCTGTCGAACCCTCAAGTGCTGCAGAAAGATCTTCCAAATCCAATTGGAGATACACTGTGTCGTTTTCGGTACCTTGGCCACTCAACGTGAACGGTCCAGATTCGTTCACCGTACGGGACCATTGGTCTTCCGGGCTGTTGAGAATAGCCGGGTAAACCAAGTCTGGTTCTTGGACACCAGAAACTGTCAAACTGACAGGGCGTTCACCCGTACCTTCGTGCATAACGACGAACGGAAGCGAGAGGCCTGTTTCATTTCGAACATCCATTTCCACAGTTGCGGCTGCATCCCTGTCAGCCGTTGATTGAGGGATACTACCATCCTCGTTCAAGAAGACCACTCTCAATCCTTGCGCTGTAACATCAATGTTCACGTCGAGCACGTTGTTGTCTGTACCACTTACGCCGTCGTTCAACTCAGAGACCTGATTGTTTGTATCAAGAGAGAGTCGCAGCGTGTGGATTCCCGTCGTGCTAAATTGCGTGAAGAACGAAACGGAATCGAGTTCACCGCCTTCAAGTGATGAACGATTCGAATCATAGAGAATGGAACCTTCTGTCACATCTTCCACTTGGATTCGGTACGCACCCGAGGCAAGCGTGCCTTGGTTGTGCCAAGCGAGAGAAACCGAGACCAAGTCTCCAACAAGCGGAGTGAAGGAAGATGGAAGAATACTGTTTCCAAAAGTGGTCAAATCTGCCTTAGGGATGAGCGTGGCGTCTGCTGCCAGGACAATACTGAATCTTTGGCTGCTTCCGCCCCGATGTTCGACCATGATCATCCACTCACCAGTTTGCGTGCTCGTACCAGCTGGAAGACGAATGCGCTCGATGTTGTTGATATCGTCTGAGGAGCCACCTGATACCGAAGCCCCGTTGACGAAGTTGTTACCAAGGTAGGTTGTGCCATCCGGTGCTTGAAGAACAAGGTTGAGGTCGTTCATGAGTCGAGATTCAGATTGCGGTGCATTGGCGCTCCCTTCAACATCGCTCCAAGCGAGTGTAAGGTCGACACCTTTTGATGCATCCATGTCAAAGGAATACAGCATTGAAAATCCTGCACGAAGTTCGCGAGCATCATCGTGGAACACGTCCAAATCGGTTCCAGCGTAATTTGGAGCAAGACTGTTTTCCAGGTCGATTTGCCCCCAGCCTTCATTGTTGTTTGGAATATCAGGCGTACCGAGGTCTTCAGCCCCGTTCACAAGGGTTGCTTTGATCAGGCTTGCAGAGGGCTTGTTAATTCCAGCAACCTCACGGAGATATTCACGTACAAGCGCTGCAGAACCGCTGGCTACTGCGGTTGCTTGAGATGTACCGCTCAACTCCATGTACATCGAGCGGGTATTGCTGTGTGTCCCGGTTGCGCAAACCGATCCGACAACACTCTTCGCTTCCTCAGCCCTTGCAGAACAGATGCCTTCTCCGGGAGCAACAAGGTCCGGCTTGATTCTCCCATCGAGTGTAGGACCCTGCGATGAGGAAGCACTGACACTGCCGTTGTTGCTTGAACCAACGGAGAGGACGTTCTTTGCCGTACCAGGGGCAGTGACCTTTGATGCACCTGAGGCACCATTATCGCCCACAGAAAAGACAGGAAGCAGGTATTGATTGTTTGAAACATACTGATCAGCAGATCGGGAATCTGCGGTATAGAATCCAAAGTTTCCGTTCGAACCCCAAGCATTGACTGCAATTCGGGCGGTCTTGAGTTCAGCATCAGAAAGGAGGTCATAGATGGAACCTTGACGTCCAAAGTAACCTGTTGGGTCGTGTTCAAGAGCGTACATCACGAGATTGGCTTCAGGTGCGACACCGGTTGTCGATGCATCTCCGCTGCCGTCACCAAGAACTGTCATCACAATGTGAGTTCCATGTCCGCTGTTGCTGTCAACAGGAGACGAATCGAGTCCGTATTGTGTATTGATAGCAGCAATGCGTCCGAGGACATCTGGATGATCGTTATCTAGCCCAGTATCCATGACAGCAATCGTCTCTCCAGAACCGTCGAGTCCGAGCGAAGACGTTGCACGAATGGCAACTGCACCAACTTCTGTTGCAGCCAAGTTGTTGTGGAGTTGGAGATCGTAGGCTTTTGCGACAAAGAGGACATCGTCATGTGCGGCGATTCGTCGTAGTTCATGCGCGTTGAGGCCATGCTCGAAAACAGCTTCGCACATATCCAACGAACACCATGACGAGGAAGCACCGTTTTGGACAAAGTGAGTTGTGAGCGTGGCTACGTTCGTAGATTCAATGTCTCCCGCAACGGTGATTTGAACAAGGCGTGCACCTATTGCATCGTTTGTTGTACGCATGTACGGTGCATAAGCCCCCATCCAGCGAACGTTATCATCCGATGAAATTGATGCAATCTGGGATGCATCGTGTACACGCACGATGTATACGCCTTGGCTTTGGCGTTCAAGGACCTTAATGTCGTATTTGTCTTCAAACTCGTCCATGATGGATGCATCGTTGAGTTGGAGTTGAACAAGATAAAGTGATGTTGAAAATGAGGCGCCCCAAGCGGAATTGAGGTGGCTCAAATCGGTGAATTGAGGATCAAATGAGAACCCTGCAAGGTGTATGGTTGAATCTACTGTTTTGATCGCAACGGAGCGAGTAGAGACCGGTTGAATGGGCATCCAATTCGAATCAGTGGATTCGACAACCTTGGTTTCTGCGATGGTCTCCGGCGACGATGATGCCATCGGAAATGCCAACGAAAGGAGGAAGATGGACAGCAGAAGGAAACACCTGCGGCGTAGATGCATAGTTACCGGACCCCAATTGGGTTTTTGAGGGTGCGCCTTTTTTGACTACAATCCATTGTAAGCAGCAATGGCATCATCGGTCTTCTTGACCGAGATTTTCCAATCGGTTTCGAGGCCCATAAGTGCTCGAATCGCATCAACGTTCTCAGGAATAACATCGGACTCTTGGTGAATGGCTTGGAAGTAGTAGAGTGAATTTCCGTCAAGTTTGACCCCATCTTCCCAGACAAAGATTTCGTGCAAATCGCCCCACTTACGGCCGATGTCTCTTGAGAATTCCATCACTTCAGCCGTGGTCGTAATACCTGTTTCAGCACCGTTCATAATCAACACACGAGGCTGTTGCGACCACAATTCAAGAACGGATTCTGTACTCATTCCGTGTCCTTCTGGCAACGTAGCAACAATGGCATGAACGTGCATAATGGTCGTAGGAACAGCGACAGCCAATGAGTTGATCTCAATTTCTGGGCGAATGGTCATGACATCAGGACCATGGTGACTCGGTACTTTGAGGACAGGCTTGATGGCATTGATTGGCCCTTTGCTGGAATCGCCAGGGTCAGCAGCTCTGCGAATCATTGTACACTCGACTGAGAGGGAACCGCATGCATGAAGCAAGGGGACCAAGGTTCTCGAAAGACCGGTCGTATTGCATGAAACGACCCGAGTGCCTTCGACGTTCATGTTTTCTGAATGGTTACCGCTGGAGGTGTAGGACATACCGGTCATAGCGTGCTTTTCGCCACCTTGGAAAATCCACTTAACACCGGCCTTTTGGTAGAGTTCCTTGTTTTGTGCACCTACTTTTCCGGGCGAACAATCGACAACAATATCTGCGACAGAAAGCAGGTCGGTTAAACCCCCTTTGCAGTCGTACCCTGCAGGACCAAATGCAGCGATTTTGTCCTCTGCATCGTAGGTGCAGTAGAGAGGATACCCTTTCCGGACAGCGAGGTCACAACCGAAGGATGGCCTCGTTTTTGTGACGCCGATAATTTCCATATCGTCTTGTGCATCGATTGCGTCTGCAACACGCTTTCCGATTGTCCCGTATCCGTTGATTGCGACCTTAACGACCATACTGCTCAACATCGTGGCAAGGCTGAACATCCATAAACAGTTCGTGCCGCATTAATACAACGCGAATTCATGTTTGAACACATCCTCAAGGAGAGGGTATTTGACCGACATCGGACACCGTTGAACCATGGCGGGACCGGGAGATGTTTTTGAACGCTCCATGAGCATCAACGCAAAGTTCCTTCCACGACTTCAAGCAGCTGT
>JBMYJV010000029.1:3478-11610 GCA_049594755.1 Candidatus Poseidoniaceae archaeon | reverse complement strand
CCTTCTTGCGCCGGTTGTTGCCAATCCAAACGGTCCTCCATGGATCAATCCAATCAACGGCGGATTGACCGTTGAGACCGGATGTACCTGCCACGGTGATGGCGTTCCATCCAACGATGTCGTCGTATCAATCTCAGGCGTCCCACGTGCGTACGCTCTTGGAGAATCCTATGAATTCACCATCAACCTCCAACATGCATCGTATGACAATGGAGGTTTCTTGCTCAGCGACTATGGATCAGGGACGTTCACGGCAGGAGAAGGTACACAAATCGTTACCGACACAGATGGGTCTGAACCCGGAGCAGTATCACAGACAGCTCCAAGCAACGATTGGGTTGTCACATGGACTGCTCCATCAACGGATGTCGGAGATGTTTCCTTTTCACTTGCTGGTAACGCAGTTGATGGTATGAACGGTGCGAATGAGGGCGATAACTGGAACCTCTTGTCGTTCTTCATTTCCTCACCAGGTACAATGACCAACGATGATGAAGAGAACCTCGCATTGCGAACCATCAGTGTTGGAGACTTTGAATCACTCTTTGTTGCTGAAGAAGACCCAGAAGCACTCGAGGCAAAGCGACAAGCAGAGATTGCTGATGATTTCTTTACAAACGGCAACCTGTTCTATTGGACAACGTTGTCCATTATTCTCGTTGGAGCAGTTGTTCAAGGTGAATTCTACGAACGCCGATTTGGTGGTGGGCCGAAGCACCTTGACATGCGACTGGCAGTCCCACAAGGAATTCGTCGAGGATTGCTCACACTCGCTGTGTTCCTTGCCTTTGGATGGGCAGTTGATGACGGTCAACCTTGGGGCTATGCATTGGTTCTAGGAATGCTCACACTTTGGGGTATGTTCGGCGTATACCGAACCATTGTACAAGCACGGGCAGACCCTGAGCACCAAGATTTGGTGTGAGGGAATCATTTGCCCTCTGCAGGTAGTTTGAACCTCGAAGGAGACTCTGCTTTACCTGTTCAAGTCCACTTTGATACTCTGACCCAAAAGGCAACGCTTGGTTTTGTTCTTATTGCAGTGCTAACGATTGGAATAATGACAACCATTGACGAGATCCTAAACGTAGTTCTTGCACATCTCAATCCATGCGGAACGTCGGACTGTTTAACGCTCTACGAACCTGCATCATGGAGTGTTGTGCGTTGGTTGAGTGCCGTTTTTCTTGCAATTTTGTGTGTCCTTCCGTTTGCATTGAGATCAATGTATGGATTTGCTAAACCTGGTTTAACCCAAGATGAACAATCTATGTTGAAGCGTTGGATGCTTTCTTCTGCGACACTGGGCTACATCACATTGTTTGCGTTGTTTTACGTTTTCATTCCGAAACTGTATGATGTGGGAGATTCCATTCACTCCGACTTGGGCTTAAACGCACAGTATGATGCCGTTTCTTTGTTCGTACTGGCGTTATCGATTTTTTGGGGGCTTCTTATCACGTACATCCTCGCATTTGCAACAACAACATCTGGAGCACTTGGACTCATTACCGAAAACAATCAGGATTGGTGGAGAATTCGATTGCTTGGAATTGGCGGTCTCGTCCTCTTTCTCTCCCTTCCAGGTCGATGGAATGGGGTCAACATCATCCTCCTGAGTTTGATGATTGCCTATCTTGAATTCTCCATTCGCAAAAGCATACGTGTTTCAAACGAGATCTATAACCCATCGGCCATTTTTGATCACGAGGGGCGTCGACGCTACGTGACGTATGTTGATTGTTCATGCCAAGGTGTTGCTTATCCAATCGATACATCACCAAAGCATACTGGTCTCCTTAGGTATGAGGCTCTATGCGACACCATCGGTGAGCGACATCACCTCATTTCGATGGTATCCAAACACCAACTAACCGATGTGATCATTGGAGGATGCGATGCATCACCATTGCCTGAATCGTTTCAGGACAGTGTTTCTTCCGCACGTTGCACGTTGCGTGGCCTTGACCTTCTCGGTCTACAAGGTTCGTTACCCAACGACAACATTCAGTTACGAAAAGAAGTCAGTATCCATTTGGAAAACGTGGTTGATCCTTGGTCTTCAAAACAACGTTTGGATGCATGCATGCGTCAAGTTAAACCTGAGGAAAGAACGAATCTGACGTTTGTGGATACAAAGCAATGGCCTGAATTAAAACATGGCACGTTGCGAATATCTGGAAAAAGCTGGTCTGATGATGAGAAGGATACAATTCTAACATAATTCAGACGCAGAACCCAACAATTGAAACGAACCGATGAGGTCAGTTGAACATGGGCAAAACGGGACAAGCCATAGGAATGGTCCTCTGCTTGGTTCTTGCCGTTGCCTCCCAAATATACTCAAACGAGATCAATGACTTATTCCAAATCGATGTATCAAGCCCAACGGATACATCTGCGCCTTTGGTTGGTTTGCAAACAAATGAATCGTGGTTTGTAGTTCTCGTTGATTTCGAATCGAATCAGTTGAACAATGATGCGAAAGCACAAATCGAATCTGAATTTCAGGACTATTCTGGAGAGTATTTTACCCAGGCGCTTGGTCAAGAGGTGATTGTGAACATCACCATACACGATGAAATCATACGAGCACCAAAACCGCTCTCAGCTTACGGTAACGATGGACAACACGGTCGAGATTATGGCGATGGCACTGAATTCCTACCAGCTCTACTTGCAAAACATGTTGTCGAATCCATTGATGAAGCAACATTATCGAATTACGATCTCAACGAGGATGGAGTTGTTGATCGGTTTCTCATCCTCCATTCAACACTTGCTCAGGAACAAGGTTCTGGTTCATCAAATCGCATTTGGTCGCATTTCACGTCGTTCTCAGAGCCCATCAAAAATGGAGATGTTACGTTTGAACACTACACAATGTCGTCCATGCGGCATGGAATCAATGGATTTGGAACGATTTTGCACGAAATGATGCACCAATTCGGAGCATTCGACCTTTATCCTGTTCATGATTCAGGGTACTCGGGTTCATGGAAAGGCATCGGTGTGTGGGACATCATGGCCAGCGGCAATTGGAATGGAGGAGGTGACACCCCATCCTTACCAACTGGGCCCACGATGGCAGCAATTGGTCACGGAGCAACTCGTGAAGTTTCCCTAGAATGGCCATCGAATTCTCCGAGTCCTTGCATTGGTCCAGTCATCGCTTTAGATGATCGAAGCAACGGGGGCGATAGGGTTCGGATACAAGTGTCCAATGATGAATTCATTTGGATTGAGAAACGAGTACAACAAGGATATGATGCATCGTTACCAGGTGAAGGTGTTCTCGTTCTCTTTGAAGACTTTGCGGCTGGTGATTCGTCACACAATGCGATGAATATTGACCAACGAAGACCATACCTGAAAACGATTGAGGCAGATGGCAACCAAGAACAGTTACGCGGTGTTAACGATGGTGTTGCGAGTGATTTGTTTCAGCCAGGTGATGAATTTGGTGAACGTGGTATTCTCATACGCGATCACGATGGTATCCTCGTTCCGTGGCACGTTCGAGTTGTTGAGGATGAAGGACAATGGAAACTTGAATTTCATTCCACAAATTGCTCGCCATCCACACGTATCGATTTCAATGATTTTGGCACAACACTCCTCCAAGAAGACCCACTTGTGTTTGAACAAACTTCGACTGATTCAATGGAACCATGCTGGGGTACGCTCGATGGTAGCGATGGTCGACAAGTCGTTTTTACTAACGATTCAATAATTGAATCGAAACATTATGGGACATTCACCGATGTCGGTATGATTGACTCGACAGCTACGTTCACTGGCACCATACAATGTGGAGATGATGCCTTTGATGTACAAATTTCCATCACAACACTTGGCTCGATTCCTCTTCCAATCAGTATGCGTTTAGAGGAGACAATACCTGTGGTTGAAACCAGTACACTCAGCATACCCTACATGGGTGAAGGAATTGGATCTGCAGAATACACGATTGAAATTGAAGGACCACTGTCACGCATCGCCACATCAGAACCGACAGTAGAGATTGAAAATGGCGATGGAAGCATAGTCTTGAACATTGATCCGCAAGGGCTCCTTCAAGACAACATGTATGTTATGGGAACGGTTCATCTTTACTCGTTCAACGGTGAATCATGGACAATCGATGTTGAACTCAAGGCGGTCGAAGATGATAAGATTCCCTTGATTGGAGATCAATCGTTCGTGCTTACGCTGTTCTTCCTCATATTCTCGGTGTGGTTTGCTACCTCTCTGTTTGCACGCACTTCAACAAAGAAAGAGCCCGAACAAAAAGAACATTACGAGACTGTGGAATTCTTACCTGGTGACCATCTTTGAATTCTTAGGTACTCCCATGCGTCTCCAACTGGAATAGCACAAACCCACTGTTTGTGAACACCTTCGGCAAGTCGAACACTCAAACATACGCCTTCCCATGTTGTTGCAGCCTCTTTGTATGGTTGAATCAACCATGGAGCATGTGATTCGTTGAGATCTCCATCGTACACTCTCCAACGACATCCATACTTGAACCCGGGTCGGAGCAACAAGCCACGATTCAGTAAATCGTTCATCAGAAGAGATTCCTCTGAAGGTGGTGCATTTTCTACAATGATATGCTCGATAAAGGAATCCTCTTCCTCTCGTAACACCCTGCCAGACATATGCTCAACACCGATTTGTTGCCAATTCCATGGTGTTTGTAGACCGACATAACTTCCTGATTCCGTGGGTGTTCGTTCCTTCCATTGATTGAGGAAATTCGTCTTGTCGGATTCACTCAAACCACCCCAAGGGACCAAATCACCACTTGGGTTGATTAAGTCGATTTTGTACATCGTCACATCCAATTCGTCGTCGATGACAAACAATTCCGAATCGATGTTCATTTTTTGGGACTGGCGGCACCATACGAGCAGATCGTTCCAATCAAGAGCGTCGTGCGTGGTTGCAATTGAAACAGATGACTGGTGGTCATCTTTGAGATGATTCCGGTCACGATGCCAACGAACAGCCCAAGAAAGGTGTTGCAAATTTGGTCGGTGAATGGAAGGCACAATCATTTCTCCACCGTTGCGGCCAACATCCAATATGATGGCTTCATAAATCAGGCGTGGGTTCTTCTCAAGTTCTAATTCAAGCCAGGATGCATTGGGCAATGGAACGTGTCGATGCCAATGACAAAACAGAACTTCAGAGGCAGTCAATACGATCGAACCGTCCTCGAGACGACGACCAAGTGCACTTTTTTCATACAAACGGGTCGAAAGTGGTGGCTCTATTTTCCACATGTCTTCAAAGGTTGTAGGCGGTTGAATTTTTTGTGCATCATCAGAACCTACGTTGTCCAGATCGAGTGAGCGCGTCGTTCTCGCACGAGGCTTGAACTTTCGACGCTGCCGCACCATGATTGACCCTCGTGTTACCCACATATTGTTGCGTCGATGACCGATTGTCCTAAGGACTACCATGATGACAAACAAAATGGGGAGCGGTATGGTTAGCGGGTTCTTAGGAACACTTACCACTGAAGAGCGGACATTGCTCCATCTTCTCGACAATCAACTGCCAGAAAACAATTGGGAGGCTCCGATGGAACTCACCCAAGCAGGCATCTCAGCAGCTGTCCATGTACAACGAAAACATGTCCCACGGACATTGAAACGTTTACAGGAGCAGGACTTCCTCAACACAACCAGTCGTCATGTCCCGGGTGCTCGACAACGACGCCGTGTCTACTCATTGACACCTGCTGGTCGTGAACGAGCGTTATCCATTCTTGATCGAATCAAAGCAGTACCAGTACAAACGGATGGAACGACAGTGTTGTTGGAATCTCTGCTCACCAGTTCGAAAAATACACTCGAATCGCTCGCCCACATCGATGAACATATGAAAGTCCATTCGGAGCCAGTCATGTCTCCAGTTTCCCACCCAGAAGGCTCTGCTTCACTGGATGCACAGGCCGGAGAAGCCCTTGTTCGCCGTATGTTTGCAAGGGCTTGGCAAGATGGTCGCATCACCAAAGACGAACAACTTTTGCTCAATGAAGTCGTTGATTTCCTCGGAATGCATCCAGATCGAGTTCGACGTTTATCCAATGAAGCACGTCGAGAAATCAATGCACCACCTCCTGAAGAAATCTATCTCGAGATGTTACGCCAAGCATTGGTCGATGGAGTGATACATGAAGAGGAGGAAGCACTTCTTCGAACGGTTCAAGTTGCATTCGATATCGATTCAGAAACGCACGAACAAATGCTTAGACAAGCATTGGAGCAGCCTTACATTTCACCAGAACTCGAAGCGTACAGTTCTGTTCTAAAAACCGCAATGATCGATGGAATCATCACAAACGATGAGTCAGCGATGCTCGAAACATTGCGGCTTAAGACAGGTATTTCCGATCAAGAACATGCTATGTTGTTAGCAGAATTACAAGACAAGATAGAGGGATAATTATGGGAATGAGCGATGACGATGTAAAAATTCATGATGCTTTGAAGAAACTTGAACTTGGTTTGAAAAACATCAAACCTGCGAAAGTCCTCCTCGTAGGAGACATCATGATGGATTGCTACATCCATGGTTTTGCAAACAACCTCAATTCTCGCGCCCCAGTTCCAGTCCTCAAGGAAATTTCACGGGATGTTGATGTAGGAGCCGCAGCACACGTCGCACGTGGTCTCGATTCCCTGGGATTGAAGAGCCACCTCCATGGTGTCGTCGGTGATGATGATTCAGGACTAGCCGTTTTGGAAATGCTTGATGAAGAAGGCGTTGAAACATCTGGAATTGCAGTACTTGAAGAACGTACAACCACTGTGAAAACAAGGCTTTTGGGTGCACGAGAAGGCTTGATTAAGGGAGAGCAACTTCTGCTTCGATGGGACATTGAAGACGATGAACCAATTCCATCCACAGCGTTGACAAACCTCATTGATCGTACAATCGAATCCATCCCCAACTCATCTTGCCTCATCTTGTCCGATTATGGATTAGGTGTTCTCGATGATTCTGGAGCTGAACGACTTATCGCTGCAGCGAAGAAACACAATGTTCCCATCATTGCAGATCCTAAATTGACCGGACTCCATCGCACCCAAGGTGTTGATTGGGTCTTGTTTCAATCGAAAGGGCTGGAACTGATGCGAAGACGACTTGGCGCAACCACAGGTGCCGAAGCAGCATCAATGCTCCTCGAATCAAATGACTGGAAGCATCTATTGATTCTGGAGGGGCAGGATGGTGTTACCATCCACTCAAGAAACGAAGATACGGTTCATGTTCAATGCATGCTCGAAGAAATACGGCAAATGATTGGACTGATCGATGCCGCTGCTGTTGCTGTTGCAACAGCAATCACGCTCGGCCTTTCCGTAGAAGAAACGGCCCAACTCGCAAATGCTGCAAGTGAGTGCATCCTCATCGCCGATCGTACCGACCGATTTGTTTTGCGACTTGACGATATGGTCGATAGAATTGGTGAGATAGCTTGGTCGCTTCAAGTTTCAAAACGTTGAGGTGATCCTATGAGTTCTTGGTTGAGGCCAACAACTGCAGACGTTGGCTTACGATCATTTGCCGCATCAAAGGCAAGATTGTTCGAGGAAACAACGGCAGGTATGCAAGATTACCTCCTCGCCTCTGAGATTTCCTCAGAAGCCATTCACCATACCTCAGTCTGGACGGTTCGAATTCCGAGACATGATGATGCTAACGGACTACTCCTCGTCAAATGGCTCGAAGAAGTTCTCTTCATGGATGAAGTTGAGCAGAAATGGCTTGTTGATTGTTCGATAAAAATAGAGGAACTTGAAGGAGAACAATCCTTGCAAGCACATGTACGTTGGGTCAATTCTGATGAAATTGAAAAAGAGGTGGAAATTAAGGCAGTAACACGTCAAGATTTGATGGTTGCAGAGGTTACTGCAAACCAAACATTGGAATCACCTTGGCCAGAAGTTCCGACGTTCGAAGGACCTGGTTGGTACAGCGACGTCGTGTTTGATATTTAGGTGGGAATCCCTAGGTGGACGCTCGTACTCAAAGGCCGTATCTACACACTTCCTCCGTCCCGGATCCCCACAGCACCCATGGCCCCAGGTAGGGATGCTCCGTTCCCGGCCTGA
>JBMYJV010000029.1:0-3468 GCA_049594755.1 Candidatus Poseidoniaceae archaeon | reverse complement strand
GTGGGGGCGAGACATCTACGTCCGCATGCAGGAACCCATGAGCCGCTTTCGCCGCCCCAAGGCATTCAGCCCACCATAAAGACGATTTGTGGTACAGGGTACGCCTAGCTCCCCACCTATCCCAAATGACCCTGCAACTGACTCTATTTCAATCAAACGATGAAGGTGTTCAGACTTCTTCTTCGTATTTTGATGGGCAGGAGGTCTTGATGGTCTCTGCTTCAACGACGTACATTCCATCACTGTACTGGAAGATTCCTTCAGCATACACAGTTCGGTTGTCACCCAAACCGTTTGAGATTGAACCTGCGTTTGAGTAGTCGATAAGCAGATCAAATTCTGAGCCTTCCAATACGAAGGTCATCGTCGTCTCATTGATGCTTCCATCACGAATTTCGCCACGAACCGCAACCTCCTCGTCGATAAGTGCGGCTTTGTCTTCCATCAGTTGGTCAACGGTCAGTGTCGGTGCAGGTGCTTGGAGAAAAATTGTACCAAGAACGGCAACCGTGACAACTCCACCAATCAGAAGCAATCGGTTGCGATACGACAACATTGAATCACCTCTCACGACTGGACTGATGTATTTCAATATCTGCTCATGATGACTGTCGATGGTTCAATCCAACTGCTTCAGAAAGTGAGTCCATGTTGTGCTGCCTCATCTTTCGGTGCAACCCATGAACGATTGACTTCGTCAAACCAGGGCCCTCAAACACAAATCCTGCATAGGCTTGGAGAAGGGTAGCACCTGCGATGATTTTCTCCCAAGCATCTTCAGCGTTCATGATACCACCGACACCAACGATGGGAAGTTTTCCTTTGGTGTAGGCATAGATGTGAGCGATCATATCCGTGCTTTGCTGGCGAAGAGGTGAACCCGAGCAACCACCTTGTTGCTTGTAGACGTTGTGTTCCTGATTTGGTCGATTGAGCGTCGTGTTTGTTGCTACAATTCCATCTATTCCGCAAACCATGGCTGTATCTACAATGGCATCGAGTTCGTCGGTTGAAAGATCTGGTGCTACTTTGATGAGGAGGGGTTTTTTTGGCTGACCTTGTTGTTCGGCATTCTTCTGGTTAACATCAATGCACGCAGTGAGAATACCCTTCAGATGGTCGCCGTGTTGTAACTCACGTAGACCCGGGGTATTCGGGGATGAGACGTTGATAACGAAAATGTCGATGTACGGCCACAAACGATGCATCGTTGTGGAATAGTCGGAAGCCGCTTCTTCAAGAGGCGTCAATTTGGATTTGCCAAGATTGGCCCATACCGGCTTTGATTGTGGACCTGAACGCTGAAGTTGTTGGGCAATTTTATCGCTGCCAGGATTGTTGAATCCCATTCGATTGACAAGGGAACGATCGCCCCCGTGTCGAAACATTCTCGGTTTTGGATTACCTTGCTGTTCGAGCATAGTGACCCCACCAATCTCAGAGAATGCAAGTCCAATGGATTCCCATCCACGAAGTGCTTCCGCACGCTTGTCCATTCCTGCTGCAATACCGAACGGGTGATCAAAATCCAATCCAAAGCAGTGCGTTGGAATGCTTTTCTTTGGCTTGTATAGTAGACGAAGGACTGCGCGAAACACTGGATTTGATGATGCAAAGCGCAGCATAAGGAGCGAACGTGCGTGGGCTTTTTCCGAATCCTGAATGGCCAAAAGTGGCTTTGAAAACCAGCGAAACAGCCTGCCCATGGACGATGCTTGAACCGATATCCTTCAATCCTTGCGTCTCTTCGCTGTGTCGTGGAGGAGAATTCAGCAAGATGGCTTGCCGTTCGTGAAGCGTGCAGACGAATCCTTACAGAGAAGGGTTTGATTCTATACATCCCCCATGCTCATGTGGCATCTTGGCATCGTTTGATTCTCAATATGGCAGATTCAATGCCACAACGATTGGAATTTCCTGAGATTTTCACTGGACCGTTTTCTGTAGTCATAGACGGCAAAAATCTATTCGATTTTCAACTGGATGTTCCAGGCGATGAAACCGCTTTGTGGCTACCGTTTGATGTACAAGAATTGATGACTGATTTCATCCAGATGAGTTCTGAATTGCTGCTTGCGGGTTATCCAGGTTGCAGTGGTTGTGGATATCGCGATGATGAAGAAAAATGGGATGAATCTACACATCGCAAACGCATCAAAAATTCCCGATAAATTCACCAGATAACATAAGTTATCTGTTTGTATTTCAACTCTGGCGAGCCTTCAAGTACAGTCGACAAACGCATTGAAAACATGAGCATCGTTGTCCTCGCCGAGAAACCAAGTGTGGCCGAAGATATTGCAAAGATGCTCAACATAAACAAAAAAGAAACAACACATTGGTCTGGCAACGACATTGTTGTGACATGGGCCGTAGGTCACATGTTGGAGCTCAAATACATCGATGATTACAACCCGGAGTTCAAAAATTGGAGAAAAACTGCAGCTGATTTACCATTCATTCCCGATGAATTTGAATTCAAACCAAAATCGGGATCGACACGTAAGCAACTTACAGCAGTCAAGAAATTGATGAGCGATAAAGCGGTTACAGAAATTGTCAACGCTTGTGATGCTGCACGTGAAGGAGAACTTATCTTCCAAACGATCTACCGACACTCAAAATCCAAATCTCCTGTGTCACGAATGTGGCTCCAATCCATGACCAAGGAAGCGATACAGCGTGCTTGGGATGAGCGCAAATCTGCATCAGAGTACCAGAATCTTGCTGACGCAGCTTACAGCCGTAGTTACGCCGACTGGCTGATCGGGATGAACGGTTCACGTATTGCAGAGGTATTTCTTCCAAAGAAACGGACCGAACGTATCTCCCTTGGTCGTGTACAAACAGCAACACTCGCAATCCTTGTCGATCACGAAATCGAGATCCTGAAACACATCGCTACACCGTTTTGGACCCTCAATGCTCAGTTTGAAGGGAGTGATAGTTCGTGGAACGGCCGTTGGGAAGGTGGGGCCGCAACAGAGGATACCAAACCGCATTGGATTCTTACCCCTGAAGACAAGGAACGAATCCAAGCGCTCATCGATTCAGGTGAACAAGCCAATGTCACGCAAAAAGTGACAACAAGCAAAGAGCGACCACCGTTGAACTTTGATTTGACCACGCTACAGAGACAAGCAAACTCGATGTTTTCTTGGCCAGCAAAGAGGACGCTCAATGTTGCTCAAGCGTTGTACGAGCGCCATAAATTAACGACCTATCCTCGAACAGATTCTCGTTTCCTACCAACCGACATGAAAGACTCCATCGACACCACGTTGTCCAATCTTGGCCAATTGGATGACATGTCAGGCTTTATTGATACGTTAACAAAAAACGGCATGCAAAACGTTGCACGGAATTTCAATGATGCAAAAGTCAGCGATCACTTCGCCATCATACCAACTGGAAAATTGCCGACTTCCGCTCTTTCCAAAGACGAACAGCGTCTCTACAACATGATTG